>JACCUL010000469.1 GCA_013811855.1 Acidimicrobiia bacterium | reverse complement strand
CCTCGCGCGACGGCAGGTCGGCGAGCGCCGCGACGTCGGCGGCGGTGAGCACGGCGGAGCCGAGCGCCCCGCCGCGGAGCACGAGCGACGGGTTGGTCCTGGCCGCCTCGCGCAACGCCTTGGCGGCGGCGACGGAGTCCTCGCTGACGAACGTCAGCGCCGTCGGTCCGACGAGCAGCTCCTGCAGCCCGGGCAGGCCGGCCTTCTCCGCCGCGAACCGGGCCAGCGTGTTCTTGTACACCTTGTGCTCGGCGCCGCTCTCGCGCAGCGTGCCGCGCAACCTGGCCAGCGCGCCGACCTTCAGCCCGCGATACTCGGTCACGAAGACGGCCTTGGCCTCGGTCAGCTTCGCCGCGATCTCCTCGACGATGGCCACCTTCTCGGGGCGGGGGTTGTCCATCTGGGTGCACACCTCCTTGCGCTGTTGGGTCGGTGGTGGCTCGCTGGCGGAGCGAGCACCAACCGACGGCGATCCTGTGGACCGCAGCGAGTGGGGCGGGCACCTCGGCTGGCGGGAGGGGGCTCCCATTACCCACCCGGAGGTGGACCAGCGGTCTCGGGCAAGCGACCGTAGGTTGTTCGGACCGCGAGAAGCTACCGCCATCGCAAGGTCATCAGGCGGGGACGGGTGCTGACGACGTCTGTGCGGGGGCTTTCCTGACGAAATCGTGCCCACCACCGCCACTACGGCGGTCGATCAGAACTGCAGCTCGTAGCCGAGCTCCAGCGCGGCGGCATGGCGCACGTGGTCGCGCATCTTCGTCCGCGTCATCGTCGTCTCGTGCAGCACGACCTGGGTGCCGAGGCCGTCGAGCATGGCGCACAGCCGCCACGCCGAATCCATCGGGTCGTCCGTCGTGAACACCCCGGTGGCCTGGCCGTCCCGGATGATCTCGCCGATGAGGTCGACCCACGCCTGGTCCAGCTCCTCGGAGATGCGCCGCAGGTTGACGTCGCGCAGCGCCTCGCCCCACACGTCGATCCACAGCACCCACGACGGGTCGCGCCGCTCCGACGGGAGGTAGATCTCGACCGCCTGGGCGAGCCGCCGCTCCGGCTCCGCCGCGCTGTCGATCAGCGCCCGCACGCCGGCGACCTCCTCGGCGGCGGTAGCCCGCAACATGGCCTCGATCAGGTCGTCACGAGTGTCGAAGTGGTAGTGGATCAGGGCCGTGCTGACGTCGAGCTCGGCGGCGACGTCCTGCATCCGCAGGTCGTGCAGGCCGAGCCGCAATGTGGCGCGGTGCGTCGCCTCGATGATCTGGCGACGTCGCCGTTCGGCGTCGATCCGCGTGCGGGTGGCTCGACCCGACCGCTCGGGCACCGGCGGAGCCTACCCAGACCGCCGTTGGGGCCAGGTCCTCATCGGCGCCCGGCGAGCGCGGCGAGCACGAGCTGGTGGACGTGGGCGACGCCCGACTCGTGCTCGGTGGACAGCGCGCCGTCGGCCGAGAGCCCTGCGTCGTACGTGCCCTGCATCGACTCGCACATCGTGAGGTCCTGCTCGACGACGACCATGGTGGCGGCGACGTCCTCGGCCCGGCGGGCCGGCGGCACCGAGGGGTGCCAGAAGTATCCCGTTCGACGCGCGTCGAGGCGGGACCGGTCGGCGTCAACCGGAACGTGGCGGCGAACCCGGCGAACGCGGAAACGGCCGTGTTCGGGAACAGGGCCAGGTAGGTGCCGTTGTTGAACGACTCGTCGGCGGCGACCGCGGCCACATCTGACCAGCCGGAATCGCCGGGCCGGTGATCGTGCAGCGCCTGCTCGGACCGGTCTCGCGGTGCCAGCTGCCGTCCGACTTCGTCGACGACCTGCGCCGTTGGCGGTCGCGCTCGGGCACGGTCAAGGTCAACCTGGCGCTCTCCGAGCTGCCCGACTTCCTCGCCTGGCCGGGCAACGACCCCCACGAGCGGTTCACCGGCTCCGTCGAGCTGGCCCACTCCATCGACTACATCCAGCGGGCGTTCCAGGACGCCCGCGAGGGGCGGGCCTCGGCACGCCCGTTCTCCGACGGTGTCATCCCGTCCACGCTCGACCCGAGCCTGTGCCCCGAGGGCACGCACGTCATGTCGCTGTTCACGCAGTGGGTGCCGTCGGCGTGGTCCGACGAGCCGCACGCCGAGGAGCTGGAGCAGTACGCCGACCGCGTCGTCGACGGCTACACCGAGCTGGCCCCGACTTCAAGCAGTCGGTCATCCACCGCCAAGTCATCGGGCCGTGGCAGGTGGAGCACGAGTACGGCCTCATCGGTGGCAACATCTTCCACGGTGAGCTCACGCCCGACCAGCTGTTCCACATACGCCCGGCGCCGGGCTACGCCGACTTCACCACGCCGATCGACGGCCTGTACCAGTGCTCGTCGGCGACCCACGGCGGTGGCGGCGTGACCGGCATCCCGGCGCTGCTGTGCTCGCGGCGCATCCTGGCCGACGAGCGCCGCCGCCGGCTGACTCGACGGTTCGGGTTCGGTCGTCGTGCATAGCCGGCGGTCGCTCGCGCTCGGCGTCGCCGCGCCGATCGACCTCGACGCGCTGGCGGCCGTGCTCGACCCGGCGGGGAGCGGCGCGATGCTGCCCGCCGGCGCCTACCTCGACGATGCCGTGCTGGCGTGGGAGCGCACGCACCTGTTCGACGGCGGCTGGGTGTGCGCCGGGCGCACGACCGACCTCGCCAACCCCGGCGCCCGCAGGGCGGTCGCCGTCGGCGGCGACCGCGTCCTGCTCGTGCGCGGCGAGGACGGCGAGCTGCGCGGGTTCTTCAACGTCTGTCAGCACCGCGCCCACGAGCTGGCGCCGTGCGACGTCATGACCGAGCACCGTTCGATCCACTGCCCGTACCACGGGTGGCGCTACGGCCTCGACGGCGCGCTGCTGTCCACCCCGCGCTTCGAGGCGCCCGGCCAGTTCGACCGGGCCGAGCACGGCCTGCGGCCCGTCGCCGTCGCCGACTGGCACGGCTGGGCGATGGTCAACCTCAGCGGCACGGCAGCACCGATCGACGAACACTTCGCCGGGTTCGAGGACAAGGTGGCGCCCTACGAGCCCGAGCGCCTCGTCGTCGGGGACGCCCACGCGTACGAGATCGCCGCCAACTGGAAGCTCGTGGCCGAGAACTACCACGAGTGCTTCCACTGCCCGAACATCCATCCCGAGCTGTGCCGGGTCAGCCCGCCGGCCAGCGGGATCAACCACGAGGGCCACGACGGCCTGTGGGTCGGCGGCTGGCAGGAGCTGATGCCGCACGCCACGACGATGTCGCTCGACGGGTCGACGAAGGCCGTGCCGTTGCGCGGTCTCGACGAGCTGGCCCTGCGGCGCATCGACTACATCGGGCTGCTGCCGAACGTGCTCGTCAGCATGCACCCGGATTACGTCATGACCCATCGCCTGGAACCGCTCGCCCCGGACCGCACGTTCATCGAGTGCCAGTGGCTGTTCGCCCCGGAGTCGCTGGAGCGTCCCAACTTCGACCCGTCGTTCGCCGTCGACTTCTGGGACATCACCAACCGCCAGGACTGGGCGGCCTGCGAGGGCGTGCAGCGGGGCTTGTCGTCCCGCGGGTACGGCCAAGGGCCGTTCGGCGAAGACGAGGACGCCGTCGCCCAGTTCTCCCGCATGATCGCCCGCGCCTACCTGTCGGACGGCGCCGTGCTGACTCTTCCCCCGTTCTGATCAGCGATCCCGACCGTGGGCGTCGGGATCGCTGACCGGAAAGAGCTCAGACGCCAGCCCGGCCTCCCGGCGGGCGATCTTCCAGCGACCGGCGCGCCGTTCGTAGCGATCGATGTAGGTGGCGGTGAAGCGCTGCCACGTGTGGTCGCCGAGCTCGACGTTCACGTGGACGTCGGTCATCCCGGTGGCCACGTCGCCGCCGATGTCGATGTCGATGACGGAGTTGGCGTTGTGGTGGTGGCTCTGCCGCAACTCCGGCTCCTCCCACATGCGTCGGGCCTGCTCGACGATGGCCTCGAGGCCTTCGAACTGGACGCCGGCTCCCACGACCACCCAGACGGCGTCCTCGTGCCATACGCCCGCGAAGCGATCCCAATCGCGCTTGTCGAATCCCTGGCAGTAGTCGGAGCCGAGTCGGCGCAGCGCCGACTCGGCCTCCAGCCGATCGAGCCGGGCACCGACGTCCATGGCGTCCAGCTTTCCAGGATGCCTGGCCGATCAGCGGTGTTGGAAGGAGCCCCGGTCATGCCGCTCGACCGGCATCTCTCGACGCTCTGCTACGGTCATCCTGACTCATCAGTCAGTAAGGAGGGTGCCAGATGGCACTCAGCGCGCCCCGTGCGCTCGACACGCTGATCGGGCGGGAGGAGGCGGCGCTGCGGGCCAGGACCCCACGGTCCCACGAACTGCACGTCGAGGCGTCGCGCCACCTCCCGGGCGGTGTGGCCTCGTCGTGGCAGGACGCACCGCCGTGCCCGGTGTTCCTCGAGCGCGGTCAGGGGTCGCGGGTGTGGGACGTCGACGGCACCGAGTACGTCGACCTCCACGCCGGCTTCGGCGCGATGATCGCCGGCCACGCCCACCCGGCCATCGTGCGCGCCGTCAGCGAGCGGGTCACGATGGGCACCCACTTCGCCCAGCCGGTGCCCGACATCATCGCCGTCGCCCAGGAGCTGGGCCGGCGCTTCGGCCTTCCGCGGTGGCGCTTCGCCAACTCCGGTACCGAGTCGACCCTGGCCGCCATCCACCTGATGCGGGCGGCCACCGGCCGGCGCCTGCTGATCAAGGTCGAGGGCAGCTACCACGGTCACCACGACGCCGTGCAGGTCTCCGTGTACCCCGACCCCGATGCCGTCGAGTCGGGCCCCGCCGACCGGCCGCGGCCGGTGCGCGAGCACGGCGCCGTCGCGCCCAGCATCGCCGCCGACACGCTGGTCGTGCCGTTCGGGCGCCTCGACGCCGTGCGCCGCATGCTGCTCGACCACCCCGACCAGGTCGCCGGGATGATCGTCGAGCCGGTGATGATGAACATCGGCGTCGTCGCCCCGCCGCCCGGGTATCTCGACGGGTTGTCGGTGCTCCTGCGCGCGCACGGTGCGCTGCTGTGCTTCGACGAGGTCAAGACGGGGCTGACGATCGCGCCCGGCGGCGCCATCGAGCGCTTCGGTGTCGTGCCCGACATCGTCTGTCTGGCCAAGGCGCTCGGCGGGGGCGTGCCCTGCGGCGCCATCGGTGGGACGGCCGAGGTCATGGCGACCATCGCCGACGACACCTACGAGCAGGTCGGCACGTTCAACGGCAACCCGCTGACGATGGCCGCGGCCAAGGCGTTGCTGACCGAGGTCCTGACCCCGGCCGCGTACGCCCACATCGACGAGCTGCGGGAGGCGTTCGTCGAACGCATCCGGCACACGCTCGGGCGCTACGGCATCCCCGGGTACGTGAGCGCGTTCGGCGCCAAGGGCGCCGTCGTGTTCTCGCCCGTGCGCATCCGCAACTACCGCGACTTCACCGGGTACGACGCCCGGTACGGCCACGCCCACTGGCTGTACCAGCACAACGGCGGCGTGTTCCTCCCGCCGTGGGGGAAGATGGAGCAGTGGACCCTGTCGGTCCAGCACACCGCGGCCGATGTCGAGCGGGCGGCGGACAACCTGGAGCGTTTCGCCAGGGACCTCACACGGCGTTCCCCGGCCACGCCACCTGCCGCCTGCGCAGTGTCTGACCGCTCTCTCGCTGGTGCTCGCTCGCTCGTATGAGCGATCGCGACGCACTGTGGGGCAACGACGGCACGCCGTCCATCCACGCCCAGCTCGGCCGGGTCGGTTTGCCGGCGCCGGTGTCCGAGCTGGCGTCGACGACGTGGGACGTCGTGCTCGTCGGTGGCGGGCACAACGGCCTGACGTGCGCCGCCTACCTGGCCCAGGCGGGAAGGTCGGTGCTCGTGCTGGAGCGTCGCGAGCGCCTCGGCGGGGCCTGCACGTTGGAGCAGCCGTTCGCCGAGCCGGGCTACATGGTCAGCCCGTGCGCCTACGTCGTCGGGCTGCTCGACCAACGGGTCATCGACGAGCTGCAGCTGCGCCGCCACGGGTACAAGGTGTTCCTGGCCGAGCCGGCGATCTGGGTGCCCTTCGACGACGGCACCTGGTACGCCCAATTCCTCGATCCGGAGCGCACGGCGGCGACGATGCGCGAGAACGGCTTCTCGGAGGCCGACATCGGCGGCCAGTTCGCTTACGAGCGGTGCTTCGACGACCTGCGCCGGCGCCTGCGCGAGGGAGTGCGCGACACGTGGATCGGCGTCGCGCCTTCGGACGACGAGTTGCGCGAGCTGCTCGACCACGATCCCGAGCTGCTCGACGTGCTGTTCGAGGCATCGGTCGCCGACGTGCTCGAACGCCACGTCGCCGACGAGCGGTTGCGCCAGGCGCTGTACGGACAGGGCGTCATCGGTGCGTGGGCCGGCCCGCGCACGCCGGGCACCGCGTCGATCAAGCTGATGCACTTCCAGGGCACGCTCGAGGGGGTGCCGATGGCGTGGGGCTACGTCGAAGGCGGGATGGGCCGCATCTCGTTCGCCATCGCCGAGGCGGCGCGGGAGGCCGGCGCTGTTCTGGCGGCCGGCGTCCCGGTCGCCGAGATCCGGCCCGGCGCGGGCGTCGTGCTCGAAGGCGGTGAGGTCATCCGCGCCCGCGCCATCGTCAGCAATGCCGATCCGAAGGTCACGGCCGGCCTGCTCGGGGACGCCATCGGCCCCGAGTTCGCGGCGCGGGTCGCCGGCTGGCAGACGACGAGCCCGGTCGTCAAGGTCAACTGCGGGCTGTCCCGCCTGCCCCGATGGACGGCGCTGCCCGACGCGTCGTGGCCCAACGGGGCGCCGGTGTCGATCCCGGTCCCGATGGACCAGGCCCAGCAGGCGTTCGAAGACTGCACCCGCGGCATCCCGTCGCCGGGGTTCGCCGAGGTGTACTTCCAGACCGCCTACGACTCGACCGTGGCGCCCGAGGGCAAGCACACGATGTCGGCGTTCGTACAGTACGCGCCGTACCACCTCGCCGACGGCACCTGGGATTCGCGGCGGGAGGAGATCGGCCAGCGCATCCTCGGACTCATCGGGCGCTACTGCGACATCGACGAGATCGTCGACCACATCGAGGTCCTCGGCCCGCCCGACATCGAGCAGCGGGTCGGGTTGACCGGCGGCCACATCTTCCAGGGCGAGTGCATGCCGAACCAGATGTGGTCGAACCGCTTCGCCCCCGGCGCGCCCGGTAGCGGCGTCTACCTCTGCGGCGCATCGACCCATCCCGCCGGCAGCGTCATCGGCCTCAACGGCCGCAACGCGGCGATGGCCGTCCTCGAGGACCTGAAGGACTGACGTGCTTCCGGTCAGCGATCCTGACCGTCGTCGTCGGTATCGCTGACCGGAAGAGCCTCGACGCCGAATCTGCTTGACTGCCCCGATGGCCAACTGGTCGGGGCTGGCGACGGCGCTGCTGCAGCGCGCCGGGCGCGCCGGGGAGGACGAACAGCTCGACTGGGCGGTCACCGAAGCCCGCGAGGCGTCCAGCATGCGCTGCTCGAACCGACGGCCATCGCCGCCGTGGCCGGCAACGCCGCGCTGACCGTCGACGCCGCCGAGATGCTCGCCGTCGCCGTCGAGGCCGACCCGGCGCTGCAACGGCGGCGATGGACCATAATGTGACGCCGGCGAACACGCCGATCCCGAACCAAAGCGGGGGCGGAACGTCTCACCGAAGAATCTCGGCGCGCCAGTGTCGCCGATCCGAAACGATCCGCGCCCGGCGCGGTCAGCGGACGTCGGCCAGGGCCACGCCCTTGCGGACGTGCAATGTGCCGCGAGGGCCGCGCCCATATGAGCCCGCCGTCGGCGCCACGTCGCGGTAGTCGCGGCCGACGGCCACGGTGATGTAGCGCAGCGTCGTCGGCCGGGCGTGGGTCGGGTCGTAGGCGATGGTGCGACCGGTTTCGTCGTCGTGCACCTCGACCCAGGCGTGGCTGGCGCCCTCGCCCAGCAGGTGGCCGGACACGTAGCGGGCCGGCACACCTCGGGCGCGGCACATGGTGATCATCACGTGGGCGAAGTCCTGGCACACCCCGGCGCGCCCACGCCAGGCCTCGGCGGCCGACGTCCGCACTGTGGTCACGTCGTGGCGGTAGGTCATCGCCGCACGGACCGCCTCGCCGATCGCCACCGCGAGGTCGAGCCCGTCACGGCGCGGTTCGATGGCGGCGGCGGCGTCGAGCAACTCGACGTGGGGAGCGGTCAGATGGGTGGCGCGATCGTGGTCGGCCCGCCAGGGTCGGTGCCGCGACTCGCCGGCGGCGCGGTGGATGACGGCGCGGGCGGAGAACGTGATGCGGCGGTCCACGACGGGCGCCATGACGTCGATGATGGCGTTGCCGAAGCGGTCGTAGCGGCGGCGCACGTGCGCCGGCTCGGTGGCGTCGATCGTCAACCGGTGGGCGAGACAGCGCTGGTCGCCGTGGCGGTATCGCGGCACGAGGACCAGGCGGTGCCGGAGCTCGCGGATCGGCGCCGGGTACTCGTAGGTCAGGTCGGTGCGCAGGACGTACGTGACCTCCCTGGCGGCCGCGACGTCCACGCAGTGGGGGTCGATGGCCGGCCGCGGGTCGCCGTCGAGGAGCGCGGCGAGGTCCATCACGACATCTGCTCGGCGGTCACGGTCATCCTGCGCAGCGTCACGCCGCCGAACGTCGTCACCATCGCCACGTCGGCGGCGTCGCGCCCGCGGGCGATCACCGTTCGGCCGATGCGGTGCTGGTGGTTGCGGGGGTCGAACGTGTACCACCGGTCGCCGAGGTACACCTCCATCCAGGCGCAGAAGTCCATCGGCATGCCGGGATCGGGGACGGCGATGTCGGGGAGGTAGCCGAACACGTACCGGGCCGGGAGATTGATCGCCCGGCACAGCGCGATGGCCAGATGGGCGAAGTCCCGGCAGACACCGTGGCCGGCCTCCAGCACGTCCGACGCGGTGGCGCTCGGCGAGGCCGCCCCGTAGTCGAAGCCGATGCGGTCGTGCACCCACTCGGTGATCGTGTTGGCCCGCGTCCAGCCCGGAGGGACGGAGCCGAACTGCTCGAAGGCGAACGGGGCGATGACGTCGGACTGGCAGTACCGGCTGGGCAGGAGGAAGTTGAGGGCGTCGTCGGGCAGGTCGGACGGCGGGAGCTCGGGCGCGTCGGCGTCGACGACGTCGGCCTGGCCGTCGTCGTGGACGGTGGCGGCGAAGCGCAGCTCCAGCGGCCCGGCCGGGAACGTCATCCGCCGGCAGCGGTTGTCGAACAGGTCGAGGTACGTCGACGACACGAGCGGCGGGTCCGTCACGAGCTCGGCGCCCGAGACCCGATGCTCCTCCTCGACGTGCGGCTCCACGATGACGACGGCGTGCGTCGCCACCGGCACGTCGAACTCGAACCCGCACCCGATCGAGATGTCCAAGGCCCCAACGGTGCCACAACGGAGGTCGTCGAGAGTGGGCATCCGCGTGACGGCTCCGTGAACTCACTCGCCGCTTCTCGCGAGCGAACATGGAGGGATCGCGCCGCTTCGCTCACCGGGACCGCATCGATGACCGCCTCATCGGTGCAGCGGCGGGCCTAGCGTCGCGGACCGCATGGCCGAGGAGGGACGGCGGGTGGCCGCCGACACCGAGATCCACGCCCGGGCGCTGGCCGACAACCTGGCCAAGCAGGGCTACGTCGTCGAGTCGCGCCGCGCCGACGAGTGGACGTTGCGCCGGCCCCGCCGGCGCGGCGACCAGATCGTGACGATCGCCATCAGCCGGCCGTGGGGGGCGCCGCCGCCAGGGACGGGTCGACCGCTGCCACCGCCGGCCTGGCCACCGCCGTCGGCGCCGTGAACCCTGTCGCAGGGACGGCGACGACGGAGGTCCCGGTGACCGACAGCCAGCACGCGGACGGGCCGGCGACGAGCGTCGATCGCGCCATCTTCGCGCTCGCGCTGGCCGGGTCGCTCGTGGCGATCGTGGCCGCCGCCATCCGCGGGCTGTTGACCGACTGGGTGCCGATCGGAGACAGCGCCTACTTCGTCATCAGGTCCCGTGACGTGCTCACGGAGCACCATCCGCTGCTCGGGGCGTGGTCGTCTGGTTCCACCTCGATCGGCGCGTTCGTCAACAACCTCGGCCCGCTGCAGTTCGACCTGCTCGCTCCGTTCACGCGCCTCGGGCCGGCCGGCGGCACGACCGTCGGCGTGGCGGCTGTCAACGCCGCATCCGTGATCGCGCTCGGCCTCGTCGTCCGACGGCTGGCGGGTACGGCCGCGGCGTGCGTCGCACTGGCAGCCGCCGCCAGCGTGACCTGGTCGATGGGATCGGCACTGTTGATCGAGCCCCAGCAGCACCCGGCCATGATCCTGCCCTTCCTCTGCTACCTGACCGCCGTTTGGGCGGTCGCCGCCGGGGAGCCGTGGGCGCTCCCGGTCGCCGTCTTCTCGGGCAGCGTGGTGCTGCAGACCCATCTGAGCTATGCCGCGCTCGTCGTCCTGCTGGCCGCACTGGGACTGGGCGCCTGCGCCGTCGGCGCGATCGCCGCCCGTCGCCGCGCCGGCGATCAATGGCTGGCGCGCAGGGCGTCGCGGCGTCGCTGGGGCGTCGTCGCCGCCGTCGTCTGGGTGGCCTGTTGGACCCAGCCGCTGGTCGATCAGTTCTGGGGTCGAGGCAACATGTCGTCGCTGCTCGGCGCGGCGGGCGCCGGACGCGGACCCGGGTACGGCCGCGGCGCCCGGATGGTCGGCGCCGTCGTGGCGTGGCCACCGTGGTGGGCCAGGAACAGCTATCGAACGTTCTCGCCGGCAGCCGGCCTCCCGAGCCTCGCCGCAGCCGCCGCCGCACTCGTCGGGCTCGGCCTGCTGCTGGCGCTCGTCGGACTGTCGGCTCGTCGGCGCCATCACCGCATCGGAGCGGTCGGCGTGCTCACCTCGCTGGTCGCGCTTGCCGGGGCCCTCTTCACGGCCGCCCGCCTCCCCGTCGCCAGCTACGGACTCTCATCGGCCAACTACCGGTGGCTATGGGCCATCGGCGCGTTCTGGGTGACGGCAGCGATCGCCGCCCTCCTCCCGCCGGCCCGTCGGATCCACCGACGATGGACGATCGGGGTCGCGCTGGTCGCCGTTACGTTCGGTGTCGCCGGCGTGCCGGCTTCGAACCAGGGCGACCCGAACCGACCGGCCCAGATCGAGATCAGCAACGACCTCACCGCGCAGTTGTCCGTCCTCGCCGTTCGTGACATCGGACCGGTCCTGATCGACCGATCCAACAGCCCGTTCGCCGAGCCGTACTCATACGCCGTGGTCGCCGAGCTGCAGACGTTGCGGATCGACTTCCGGTTCGTGAGCTCGGCCGAGGAGTACCGCTTCGGGGACGGTCGGCTGATGGTCGGCGACGAGCGCCAACTGCTGACGTTGCAGTACGGAGCGCGTGCCGCGGTGACCCCGCCGGGTAGCGAGCGCGTCGCCTACGTCGCCAACCTGACCGAGGCCGAACGGGCGGAGCTGGAGGAGCGCAAGGCCGACGTGGTCGACGGGCTGGCCGAAGGCACCGCCGTCGTCGACCTGGCGACCGCCGAGGCGGCGAACGACACGACGTACGCGCGGACGCGGGCGGCGATCGATCGGCGCCCCGACATCTCGACGGACTTCCTCGCGTTGGAGCTCGCCGCACTGCAGGACCAGGGACACGTCGACGCCCCGGCCCCGTTCCTCGACGACCTCGGCCGGTTCCAGGAACTGGTCGCGCAGCGCGCCGGCGCCGTGGCCGTCGTCATCACACCGATCGACTGACTCACTGACCCGCCTGGTCGCGTCAGGGGGCGTCGGGCCGGAGACGGTTGAGGTCGACTCGCACGCCTGGGCCCATCGTCGACGCCACCGTGATCTTGCGCAGGTAGCGGCCCTTGGCGGAGGCCGGCTTGGCCCGTTGCAGCTCGTCGAGCACGGCGCGGAAGTTGACCTCCAGCGCCGCCGGCTCGAAGCTGACCTTGCCCAGCGGCACGTGCACGTTGCCGTAGCGGTCGGTCCGGTACTCGACCTTGCCGCCCTTGAACTCCGCCACGGCGCGCCCGACGTCGTTGGTCACGGTGCCGGTCTTCGGGTTGGGCATCAGGCCGCGGGGGCCGAGGGCCCGACCGAGCCGGCCGACGAGCGGCATCATGTCCGGCGTGGCGATGGCGACATCGAAGTCGAACTTGCCCGCCTCGACCTGGGCGGCCAGATCGTCGGCGCCGACGATGTCCGCCCCGGCGTCGCGCGCCTCCTGAGCGGCGTCGCCGGCGGCGAACACGGCCACCCGGACGTCCTTGCCGGTGCCGGACGGCAGCCCGACGGTGCCGCGCACCATTTGGTCGGCCTTGCGCGGATCGACGCCGAGCCGCACGGCGACGTCGATGCCCTCGTCGAACTTGGCCGGGGCCATCGACTTGACCAGGCCGAGCGCCTCGGCCGGCGCGTAGAACTGGTCCCGATCGAACGTCTTCAGTGCGTCGGTGTGCTTCTTGCCTGACATGGTGATGTCTCCCTCGTGGGGTCGTGGCCGTCGGGCGAGGTCCTCCCGAACCGACCGGGTTGCGAACTAGCGAACGTCGATGCCCATCGAGCGGGCCGTGCCGCGGACCTGCTGCTTGGCGGCTTCGAGGTCGTAGGCGTTGAGATCGGGCATCTTGATCTGGGCGATCTCGGCCACATCGGCCTCGGTGATCCTGCCGACGCGCTGCTTGCCCGGCTCGGACGCCGCCTTTTCGAGTCCGGCCTTCTGACGGATCAGCACCGGCGTCGGGGGGGTCTTCAGGATGAACGTGAACGAGCGATCCTCGAAGATGGTGATCTCGACGGGCACGATGGTGCCGACCTGCGACTCGGTCGCCGCGTTGTACGCCTTGACGAAGTCCATGATCCCGACGCCGTGCGGGCCGAGCGCCGTGCCGACCGGCGGCGCCGGACTGGCCTTGCCGGCCGGGATCTGGATCTTGACGATCGCGGCAACCTTCTTCTTGGCCATCGGGGCGGGCTTCTTTCCTCGGTCAGTGAGTCAGTCGGTGGTCAGAGCTTGGCGACCTGGCTGAAGTCCATCTCGACGAGCGTCTCGCGCCCGAAGATGTTCACCAGGACCTTGAGCTTCATGTGGTCGGCGTTGATCTCGGCGATCTCGCCGGAGAAGTCGGCGAACGGTCCCTCACGCACCCGCACGCTCTCGCCCACCTCGTACTCGAGGCGAGGCTTGGCGCGGGCGGCCTGCTCGGCGCCGTCGCCCTTGGCGGCGAGGAACGTGCGGACCTCGGGCCGCGACAGCGGGGTGGGCTTCTGGCCATGGCGGCTCTGGCCGACGAACCCGGTCACGCCGGGTGTGTTGCGGATGCAATACCAGGACTCGTCGTCCATGCGGCAGCGCACGAGCAGGTAACCGGGGAACACCTTGCGCTGCACGATCTGCTTGCGGCCGGCCTTGAACTCGATGACCTGCTCCATGGGGATGACGACCTCGAAGATCTTGTCCTCCATGTTCATGCTCTGGATGCGTGCCTGGAGGTTGGCCGTGACCTTCTTCTCGTAGCCCGACTGGGTGTGCACGACGAACCACTCGCCGGGCCGGGTCCACGGGTCGTCGACGTCGTCGACGTCCTCACCGTCCTCGCCCTCGGCATCCTCGTCAGCGGTGATCGCAATGTCGATGGCGTCAGGGGCCGGGTCGGTCTCGGTCTCGGCCTCGACGGTCGGCTCGGCCAGCGCGTCCAGCTCGGCTTGGTCCAGGTCGTCTTCGTCGCCGATCGTGGCGGTACCGCCTGGCAGGAGGTCGGTCAGCGAGCCGCCCTCCGCCGGGCCCTCGCCGTTGGCGACGTCGGCAGTCGTCATCGACGATGCGACCTCCTCGTCGATCACGTCAGGGTCAACGGTCACGGCGTCGACCTGGTCGTCGCCACCGTCCACCGACTCGTCGGACGTCGGGCGCTCGACGGTGTTGTCCACGTCGCTCATCCGTACAACCACCCGAGCATCGTGCCGAACAGCTCGTCCAGGCCACCGACCAGCGCCGTGTAGATCACGACCGTGATGACGACGACGATGGAGTAGCGGATCACTTCGTCGCGGCCCGGCCAGGCCACCTTGCGCATCTCGTCGCGCACCTCGCCGATGTACTGCACCGGGCCGACCCGCTCCTTGCGGACGGCCTGGCGCTGGACGCGTGTCGGGGCACCCTTCTCGTCGAGGGCGCCCGTGCGCCGCAGGTGGCGCTTCTGTTCGCGGTTGAGATCGTCCAGTGACATGGTTCGGCTTCGTGTGAGAGGAGCAGGGCAGGAGGGATTCGAACCCCCGACCGTCGGTTTTGGAGACCGATGCTCTAGCCAGCTGAGCTACTGCCCTCGGTTGGGGAGATTGAGGAGAGGACAGGCTACCAGCCGCGCCCCGAGGGGCTCCCGGCGGTTGCTCCGGCTACTTGGTCCTCCGTGCTGGTGGGTCGACTGAGTCGACCCGTCACCGGGTCTCCTTGTGGACCGTGTGCTTGCGCTCGTGGGCGCAGTACTTCTTCATCTCCAGGCGCTCGCGGTCGTTGATCTTCGACTTCATCGTGATGTAGTTGCGCCGCTTGCACTCGGTGCACTCGAGGGTGATCTTCACCCGCTTCTCGGACTTCGGCATCGGAACGCTCCTACTTGATGATCTTGGTGACGCGGCCGGCGCCGACGGTGCGGCCACCCTCGCGGATGGCGAAACGCAAGCCTTCGTCCATGGCGATCGGCTTGCCCAACTCGACGGTCATCGCCACGTTGTCACCCGGCATCACCATCTCGGTGCCCTCCGGCAACTGCACCGTACCGGTGACATCAGTCGTCCGGAAGAAGAAC
>JACCUL010000468.1 GCA_013811855.1 Acidimicrobiia bacterium | reverse complement strand
GGCGACACCGGCGAAGCCGCCGCCGCGTTCGCCCAGGTCTTCGCCCCGGCGACACCACTGGACGGCGCCTCGTTCGACGGCGCGGCGCTCGCCGGCACCGACGCTGTCGTGTGGTTCTGGGCGCCGTGGTGCACGATCTGTCGCGGCGAAGCGCCGGAGGTGGCCGAGGTCGCCGAACGCTACGCCGACCGGATCCAGGTGATCGGCGTGCCCGGCCGCGGCGAGCTCGACGCCATGCGGGAGTTCGTCGACGACACCGGCACCGGCGCGATCACCCACCTCGCCGACATCGACGGCAGCATCTGGAGCGCGTTCGGCGTCTACGGCCAACCCGCGTACGCGTTCATCGACGACAGCGGCACGATCGACACCTTCATCGGCGGGATGGGAGGCGACGCCCTCGCCGATCGGATCGACCAGCTCCTCGCCGCCTGAGATGGCGATCGCACTCACCCTTCGCACCCGGGCGAATCGAGCGTGAACGGGCCGTACACCTTCGCGCTCGCGGCCGGCATGGCCGCCACCGTCAACCCGTGCGGTTTCGCGCTGCTGCCCGCGTACCTGTCGGCCTTCGTCGGGCTCGACCACCACGGTGGCCGGGCGGGCGCGGTCGGCCGGGCGCTCGCCGTCTCCGCCGTCCTGACCGTCGGGTTCGTCGCGGTGTTCGGCGCGTTCGGTCTGATCGTCACTCCGCTCGCGTTACGCATCGAGCAGTACCTGCCGTGGGTCACGATCGTCATCGGCGTCGGACTGGTCGGGCTGGGAGTCGCCTTGCTGATGGGACGGCAACTGGTCCTGAAGCTCCCCAAGCTGAACAAGGGCGGCCGCGACGGCACGCTGCCGTCGATGTTCCTATTCGGTGTCTCCTACGCCGTTGCGTCGCTGTCGTGCACGATCGGACCGTTCCTCGCGGTCACCACCAGCACGTTCCGTAGCGAGAGCTGGTTCGCCGGACTGGGTGTGTTCATCGCGTACGGGCTCGGCATGGGTGTCGTCATCGCGATCGTCACCGTCGCCGTCGCGCTCGCCAAGACCGGTGTCGTGCAACGGTTCCGGAACCTGCTGCCCGTGATGAACAAGGTGGCTGGCGGTCTGATGCTGATCGCCGGCGCGTACGTCGCCTATTACGGCTGGTACGAGATCCGCGTCCTGAACGGCGCCACCGGCGACCCGATCGTCGACCGCGCCGTCGAGCTGCAGACCCGGCTCCAGAACACCGTCGTCCCAAACGACCCGGCAGCGTTCGTCATCCGTGCCGTCATCGTCCTCGCGGCCGTCGCGCTCGGGGCCGCCGCGATCCGACTCCGGCGCACCCACCTCCGACACGTTCGCCGACCGTTCCTCCACCACACCTCTCCCCGACCCCGTCTCGACGGCCGACGCAGCGAAACCACGTGCCGCGGACCACGTACCGACTGCACGTTGACGAGTCCCGACGACCGCCCGGTGAGCGCGAACATCGGACATGTCAGCCGACGATCACCCTGGAGGATCCCACCATGAACGAGTACCAACAGCAGTTGTGCAGCGAGAGCACGTGGGACTTCAGCGACGTCCGGGCGTTGTTCGTTACGGCACGCTTTAAGCCCTCACCGGGTGTGTCCAACACGAAGGGGCTGGCACGGATCGCGATCGAGATCATGGAGGGCAATGGCGTCAGCGTCGACACGATCCGTGCCGTCGACCACGACATCGCCGCCGGCGTGTACCCCGACATGCGCGATCACGGCGCGGCGGGCCACGAGTGGCCGGCGCTGTTCGAACGGGTGATGGCCGCCGACATCTTGGTGCTGATGACGCCGATCTGGCTCGGCCAGATCTCGTCGGTGTGCGCGCGCGTGATCGAACGGCTCTACGGCAACTCGTCACAGCTCAACGAACACGGCCAGTACGCCTACTACGCAAGGTCGGCGGTTGCCTCGTCACCGGCAACGAGGACGGCGTCAAACATTGCGCGATGGCGGTGCTCTACTCGCTGCAGCACCTCGGCTACACCGTGCCACCGCAGGCGGACGCCGGCTGGATCGGTGAAGCCGGCCCAGGCCCCTCCTACCTCGACCCCGGATCGGGCGGACCGGACAACGACTTCACGAACCGCAACACCACGTTCATGACGTGGAACCTGATGCACGCCGCCCGGATGCTCAAGGACCGCGGTGGGATACCAGCGCACGGCAACCAGCGATCCGCGTGGGAGGCCGGCTGCCGATTCGACTTCCCCAACCCGGAGTACCGCTGATGCCAACCGATGTCGGAGCGCCCGCGGTGCAACGGGCGGCGTTCCCCTCAGTCAGCGGGTGAGGACGTGAGATCATCGACCATCCAAGTGACAGTGAGATCCACGTGACGATGGCAATCACCGCACCCGTCGTCGCGACCGCGGCCGGGTATTTTGCCGGCTCGATCCCGTCGGCCGACATCGCCAACCGGCTGGCACGCAGAGGTGTCGGCGACCTGCGCACGGCGGGCAGCGGCAACCCAGGGGCGCTGAACACCGCGACTGTGCTCGGCACCCGTTGGGGGGTGGCGGTGCTGATCGCCGACATGGCCAAAGGCGTTGCAGCCGGCTTGCTCGGCCGGGCCATCGCCGGCCCCGTCGGTGCGTATGCGGCTGCGCTCCACCACCACCACCTGGGCCCACGTTCTCAAGCGGATCGATCCGATCTCCCGCAACCGCTACCTCGCCTCGATGGAGCGCGGCGCCACCTACCACGGCGCGCTGCGAGCCGTGTCCGCCTCATGGCGGCGCGTGCTGTGGCGGTGCTGGCAAGACGGCACGACCTACAACCAAGCGCGCCACCGACCCAGCTGACCGGCGCAAACCCCAACGCCAACACCGCCGCCGGCGGGGCGGTCACTTCGACGTGCCCTCAAACCGGCCAGGTTGACAACAGGAGTCTGCGTGTTGCACCTGAGCGCTCGACCGAGCCATGCAGCAATTCGAGCTCGCCCAGACCCGCGTGGTCAACCGACCGCCATCGCTCGGAACGATCGAGGTCGTGCCGGACGATGGCCCCTATACCCGGCGTTATCCGGGCTGTCGGCGTTCGTCCAAGTCTCAGTGGTGGAGCACGGCGTTGAGGAACGTCTTGGTGCGTTCGTGCCGCGGCGCGGTGAAGATCTCGGTTGGCGGTGCTTGTTCGATGATCCGGCCGCCGTCGAACATCAGCACGCGGTCGGCGATCTCACGAGCGAAGCCCATCTCGTGGGTGACGAGCAGCATGGTCATGTCGGTCGTGTGGGCGAGCGTGCGCACGACGTTGAGCACCTCGCCGACGAGCTCGGGGTCGAGCGCGGAGGTGATCTCGTCGAACAGCATCACCTGCGGTTCCATCGCCAGCGCCCTGGCAATCGCCACCCGCTGCTTCTGCCCGCCGGACAGCTGGGCGGGATAGTGGTCGACCTTCTCCGCCATGCCGACCATGCCCAACAGCTCACGGGAACGCTCGTCAGCCTGCTGCTTGGACCGCCCCAACGCCTTGATCGGGCCGAGCGAGACGTTGCGCAGGGCGGTCATGTGGGGGAACAGATTGAAGTGCTGGAACACCATGCTCACCTTGCGCCGTACCCGGCGGACGTGCTTCTCGCCGGCCCTGACGAGTTGCCCATCGCTGCGCTGCTCGTGGTACAGGGCCTCGCCGCCGACGCCGACGACGCCGGAATCGGGACGCTCGAGCGTCATCAGCACGCGCAGGATCGTCGTCTTCCCCGATCCGCTGGGCCCGATGATGACGACCTTCTCCCCCGCCGCCACGTCGAGGTCGAGCTCGTTGAGGCAGACGAAGTCGCCGAACGCCTTGGTGACCTTCTCCATTCGGATCATCGGACCGTCGGTCGTCGACGGCGTGGGTCCGCCATCGATGTTCGCCAGGTCAAGCTCGCTCATAGCGGAACCGCCTCTCTAGGTAACGGACCAGGGCGGCCGACGGGATGCTGACCGCCAAGAACAGCACGCCCGCCATGGTGTATGCCTCGGTCGATCGGAACGTGATCGCCTGCACCCGATCCGCCGCCGCCAGCAGCTCGATCACCGTGATCGTCGACAGCAGCGGCGCATCCTTGAACATCGCCACGAGGTAGTTGCCGAGGGCGGGGATCACGGTCGGGATCGCTTGCGGCAGGATGATCCTCGTCCATGTGGTCGTGGTCGCCAAGTTCATCGCCGTGGCCGCCTCCCACTGACCTCGATCGACACTCTCGATGCCGGCGCGGTAGGACTCCGAGGTGTAGCACGCGTAGTGGATGCCGAGCCCGAGCGCGCCGGTGGCGAACGGTGACAGCGTCACGTTGAAATGCTGGGGCATCACGTAGAACAGGAAGAACAGCTGCACGAGGAGCGGGGTGCTGCGGATGAACTCGATCACCGCCGCCACCGGCCACGAGATGAGCTTGATCGTCGAACGCCGGG
>JACCUL010000463.1 GCA_013811855.1 Acidimicrobiia bacterium | reverse complement strand
CAACGTCCGGCGCCGACCGAGCCCGGGATCGCCGATCGACCTCGTCGCCGGCGTGTTCACGCAGTGGGACGGGCGTTGGTACATGGAGATCGTCCGCACCGGCTATCCCCGGTCGATCCCGCCCGACATCACGTACAACCAGTTCGAGGCGCGGGCGGCATTCTTCCCGCTGTACCCCAACCTCGTCCGTGGTCTCGATCGCCTGCTCCCAGGGGGTGACACGTTCACCGCGTTGTTCGTCAACCTGGTGCTGGCGATGGTCGCCGTCGTACTTGTCGGGATCCTCGCTCGGCGTCTCTTCGACAGCGCCGTCGCCGAGCGGGCGATGGTGCTGTTCGCCGTGTTCCCGGGCTCGTTCGTGTTGTCCTTCGCCTACGCCGAGACGCTGCTCATCGTGTTGGCGGCGGCCTGCCTGTGGTGCTTGCTGGAGGAGCGATGGCTCCTGGCTGGGGTGCTCGCCGCGCTCGGGACGGCGACGCGGCCGAACGGCCTGGCGTTGGTCGCCGCCTGCGCGGTGGCGTCGCTGCTGGCGATCCGGGCCCGGCGCGATTGGCGGTCGCTGGTGGCCCCGGTGCTGTCGCCCCTCGGCTTCGTCGCGTTCCAGCTCTTCCTCGCCCATCACACCGACGAGTCGTGGGCCTGGTTCCGCGTCCAGCGGGAGGCCTGGCGAGAAGGGACCAGCTTCGGAGCCACGGCGATCAGCAACACGTTCAGCTTCCTGACTCATCCGCTGGCCTCGCCGACCGACGCGCTCACGGCGGCCTCGATCGCCGCCCTGGCCCTCGGCATCTGGTGCCTCTGGCGCTACCACCTGCCGCTGCCGATCGTCGCCTACTCGGCGGTCGTCATCGTGCTCATGCTGCTGCCGAGCACCGTGACGGCCCGACCCCGCTTCCTCTTCACCGCCTTCCCGCTGTTCCTGTGCGCCGCCGCCTGGTGGCCGCGCAAGGACCGCGCCGGTTGGGACCTGATGCTCGTCGCCAGCGGCGCCGGCCTGGCCGCGCTCACCGCGCTGTACGGCGTCAACGGCGCCATCCCGTGAACCCGCGAGCGTGTCTCTCGGTCGTCGTGCCCTGCTACAACGAGCGGGCCACCGTGGCCACGCTCGTGGCCCGAGTGCTGGCGTCGCCCTGGACGGCGGAGGTCGTGCTCGTCGATGACGGCTCGACCGACGGCACACGAGAGGTGCTGGCCCGGATCGACGACGCGCGGGTGCGCGTGATCCTCCACGACGCCAACGCCGGCAAGGGCGCCGCGCTGCGCACCGGCTTCGCCGCCGCCACCGCCGAGTACGTCATCGTGCAGGACGCCGACCTCGAGTACGACCCGGCCGAGTACGGCACCGTGCTGGAACCCCTTGAGACCGGGCAGGCCGACGCCGTCTACGGCTCCCGGTTCCTCGGCGGGCGGCCGCACCGTGTCCTCTACTACTGGCACTCGCTCGGCAACCGTGTTCTCACGCTGCTGTCGAACATGTTCTCCGACCTCAACCTCACCGACATGGAGACCTGTTACAAGGCCTTCCGGCGGGAGGTCATCCAGTCGATCGAGATCGAGGAGGATCGCTTCGGCGTCGAGCCCGAGATCACGGCCAAGCTCGCCCGCGGCCGCTGGCGCATCTACGAGGTCGGCATCTCCTACGCCGGACGGACCTACGACGAGGGCAAGAAGATCGGCTGGCGCGACGGGTTCCGCGCCCTCGTCTGCATCGTCAAGTACTCCCCTCTCGGCGCCCGCCTCCGCCGCCGCTGAGTTTGGTGTCGACGGCGCTCCACCGGATCTGTGGCAGTCAGTACGACGTCACGCGTTGTTGTGGCTGCCACAAACTCAGGGTCGACGGCGGAACAGGTCGTGCAGGCCCCATCCGGTGACGAGGAGCATGGACTCGGCGACGATCCGGCCGGACATCTTCGACTGGCCGTTGCGGCGATCGACGAACGTGATCGGGGTCTCGGTGATGGCGTGGCCGTGACGCACCAGTCGACGGACGAGCTCGGTGAGGAAGGCGTAGCCCTCCGCGCTCGTCGAGGCGGGGTCGATGTCGCGGAGAACGTCGGCGCGGTAGGCCCGGAAGCCCGATGTGCAGTCGCCGACCCCGAGCCCGAGCACGGCCGACGTGTAGCGGTTGCCCCAGCGGGAGAGCAGGCGGCGATGCCACGGCCAGTCGACGGTGCCGCCACCCGGCACGTAGCGCGAGCCGATCACGACGTCGGCGCCACCGTCGACGAGGCGCAGCATCTCGGGCACGACGGCGGGGTCGTGGGAGAAGTCGACGTCCATCGAGACGATCGCCTCGTACCCCTCGTCGAGGGCCAGCGCGAACCCCTGCCGGTAGGCGCTCCCCAGCCCCTGCTTGCCCGGTCGAGAGAGCAGCTTGACCTGGCCGAGGTCGGCCGCGGCCTCCTCGACCAGGTCACCGGTTCCGTCGGGGCTGTTGTCGTCGACGACGAGCACGTCGGCGTCGGGCGCGGCGACGCGCACGGCCGTCAGCAGCGCGACGACGTTCTCGCGCTCGTTGTAGGTCGGCACGACGACCACCGCTCGCATCGGCGCGCAGGCTAGCCAGCGGCCCGCCGTCCGCTCCGTGCCGTCACCACGCGGTGGAGGACCTCCATCAGGCCGAGCGCCGAGTCGTCCCACGTCAGCGTGCGGGCCCGCGCCAGCGCGGCGGACGCCATCCGCGCCCTCATCGTGTCGTCGCCGAGCACCATGGCCAGCGCCGCGCCGAGGCTCGATGGCGGCGCCAGCACGCCGGTGACGCCGTCGACGACGGAGCAACGGTGCCCGCGGATGTCCGTCGCCACCGCCGGCGTGGCGCAGGCCGCGGCCTCGGTCATCGTGAGGCCCCATCCCTCGGCCAGCGAACCGCTGGCCACGACCCACGCCCGGCGGTACTCGTCGCGCAGCTCGAGCCGGCTGATGTGACCGGGCAGCTCGACCCACTCCCGGGCACGGTGGCGTTCGACCCACACCGCCAGCTCCGTGCGCAGCGGCCCCTCGCCGATGATCCGCACCCGCAGGTCGGGAACCGTGGCCCGGGCCTCGAGCGCCGCGTCGAGCAGCAGTTCGAAGCGCTTGACCGGGGCCAGCCGGCCGGCGGCGACGATCAACGGCACGGGCGACCGCTCGCCGCCGGGGGTGAAGAACTCGTCGACGCCGTTGTCCACCGCCGTGACCCGCTCCGGTCGGAACCCGAGCTCGATCAGCTCCTGGCGCGTTGCCGCCGACGGGGTCACGGTCTCACTGCGGCGGTAGAAAGGCGGGGCGATCCGGGCCTCGAGCAGCCGCCCGGCGCCGGCGAACGGTCGGGGCATGATCTGGTCCCACATCGGCCCGTGGACGTGGTGCAGCACCGTGACGTGCGGTCGGCGGTACCACACCGGCGAAAACCACGGCACACCGTTCCACACCTCGATCAGCCCGTCCGACGGGCCCATCCGCCCGGTCAACTCGGCCACCGCGGTGCGCGGGAACACCGAGTAGCGGCTCCCCCGCCGGATCACCCGGTACCCGTTGCGGTCGTCCTCGGACGGCAACCCGACGGCGGCCGACGTGCGGTGGACGATGTCCAGCCCGGCCGCCGCCCAGCGACGCATGAACTCGTCGGCGTGGACCTCCGATCCGCCGGCATCGGGATCGTCGAGGTCCCGCCAGGCCAGCACGTGCACCCGCCGCACCCCGGCGGCCACGATCTCGGCGACGAGCTCGTCGAGGGACCGGCGCATCGATCGCACGCTATTCACTGCGTTCCCCGGCCACGCAGGCCGTCGCTGGCCGCTCCCTCGCCGGCGCTCGCTCGCTCGCATCGTCGCGATGGTGCACCAGCGACCGTCACTGCGTTCCCCGGCCACGCAGGCCGTCGCTGGCCGCTCTCTCGCTGGCGCTCGCTCGCTCGCAACGTCGCGACGGTGCACCAGTGACCGTCACCGCGTTGTCCGGCCACGCGAGATGACCCACCACTACGCTCCGATCCTCCGATGGCGACGTTTCCTTCCCCCGGCGCGATCTCGGCGTTCAGCGACCGGTTGGTCGCCAGGGACCTGCCCGACC
>JACCUL010000451.1 GCA_013811855.1 Acidimicrobiia bacterium | reverse complement strand
CCGCCCCCGCTTGGGGACGGCGGACAACCGCCTTCGCCTCATGGCGCCGCAAGCGAGAAGGCGGTGGGTGACCAGTTCGACGTGTGGTGCCCGGCCCCCGGTACCTTGTCGCCGGCCGAGCTGCGGTCGCCGTCCCCACACGAGCGACGGATCTCGGCGGCCCTGAAGGAGGACCCGTGACGAAGCCGAAGACCGACCAGCCGACCGCCGGATCGCCGGGCGAGGACAAGGTCGAGGAGAACATGGACGAGGCCGACGAGGCCAACGGCGAAGGCGGAGCAGCTGACGAGCCGCCCGTCAACGACACCGAGTCGCGCTACGGGGACGGCGAATCGCCCGCCTGATCGCCCGCGGCCACCCATGCCGACCGCCAGCCCACCGTCGACGACCTCGTTCGCCCAGTCGCTGTTCGCCGGGCTGCCGCCGCGCTACGACCGCTTGGCGGCCGTGCTGTCGCTCGGCCAGGACGGCCGGTGGCGCCGCGAGATGATCAACCACGTCACCGCCACCGGGCCGGACAACGTGCTCGACGTCGCCACCGGTCCCGCCGGCGTCGCCCTCGACATGGCCGACCGTTGCGACGCCCACATCACCGGCATCGACGTCAGCGAGGACATGTTGGGCTGCGGGCGGCGCAACGTCGCCGCTGCCGGTCGTGACGACCGCATCGCCCTGGTGCTCGGCCAGGGCGAGCGCCTGCCGTTCGCCGACGCCACCTTCGACGCGCTGACCTTCACCTACCTGTTGCGCTACGTCGCCGACCCCGCCGCCACGATCACCGAGCTGGCCCGGGTGGTCCGCCCAGGCGGGACGATGGCCAGCCTGGAGTTCGCCGTTCCGCCCAACCGGTTCTGGCGGGGTTGGTGGTGGCTCTACACGCGCGTCGGGCTGCCCGTCGGCGGCGCAGCCTTGGGTGGGCGGGCCTGGTTCGATGTCGGCCGGTTCCTCGGACCGAGCATCACCACCCACTACCGACGGTTCCCGATCAGCGCGACCATCGCCGCATGGGAGACGGCCGGGTTCGTCGATGTCGGACTGCGATCGATGAGTCTCGGCGGGGGTCTCGTCATGTGGGGCCGTCGCAACGACGCCGGAGGCGGCACCGCAGCAGCGCCGCGGTGAGCGACCAGGCCCGACCGTTGCCGCCGGCGTTCTACGCCGTACCTGCCACCTCGACGAGACGGGCGTGGGTCGACTGGTGGGTGCTGCTGCACCCGCCGTACACGCTGTGGCACCTGTCGTACGTCGCCATCGGCGCCACCATCGCACCGCAGTTCGACGGCGGCCGCCTGGCCGCCACGTTGCTCGCGTTCTTCCTCGCCGTCGGGATCTGCGCCCACGCCCTCGACGAGCTCCACGACCGCCCGCTGGGAACCGCGATCCCCGGATGGCTCCTCGTGGCGGTGTCCGTGGCCAGCATGACGGTGGCCGTCGCCATCGGATGCGTCGGCGTCAGCCGGGTCGGATTCGGTTTGGCCGTGTTCATCGTCATCGGCGTGGCGCTCGCCTGCGGCTACAACCTGGAGCTGTTCGGCGGCCGGCTGCACAGCGACGCCACGTTCGCGGTCGCGTGGGGAGCGTTCCCGCTCCTCACGGCCTACTACGCGCAAGCCGAGACCCTCCGACCGGCGGCCGCGGTCGCCGCGGTCGGCGCGTACTGGTTGTCGACCGCGCAGCGATCACTCAGCACCCCGGCCCGGATCCTGCGCCGCCGCACGGCGTCCGTCGACGGCACCGTGACCTACGTCGATGGCCGCACCGCGGCGCTGTCGGCCGAGCGGTTGCTGGCACCGTTGGAAGCCGCGCTCAGGGCGACGGCGTGGGCGACCGTGGCGCTGGCCGTCACCCTCGTCCTCTTCCGCAGCACCGACCTCTGACCTCCGTCGGCGCGGCGGTCTGCGGCTGGGCACGGTGATCCTCCGGTCCGCGACCTCACGACGCGCTCAGGGGCTGGTCGCCGTGGTGGCGTTCGAGTCGGGACAGCCTGGTGGCGAAGCCGCCGATGATGCGTCCGCTCGTGCGACTGCTGGTGGTGACGGTGACGTCGGTGGGTTGGATCAGGCCGAGGCGGCGAGCCGAGAGGCGGCGCCACAGATCGTGGTCCTCGCCGACCATGGTGTGGGCGCTCCATCCGCCGACCAGCCGGTAGGCGTCGGCCCTGATGCCGAAGTTCGACGCGTGGACGTGGTGGTGCGTGCGACCGGTGACGGTGTACGTGGCGGTGAAGTCGGCCAGCAGGCGCTCGGGGGTGGTGGCGGGGTCGAGCGCGACGGTGCCGGCCACGGCGGCGACGCCCCGGTCGGCGTGGCGCAGTTGGCGCCGCAGCCATGTCGGCGGCACGACGCAGTCGGCATCGGTGTTGGCGATCCACACCGTCGCAAGGCCGGAGGTGGCGGTCGTGCCGAGCGCGGCGTTGATCGCCGCGGCGCGCGCCCGGCTCGCGCCATGCCAGCGACCCTCCACGACGCGCACGGTCGTGTGGCAGGTCGGCGCACTCCGGGCGATGTGGGCCGTGTCGTCGTGGCAGGCGTCGGCGGCGACGACCACCACGACGGGCACGGCGCAGCCGGCGGCGGCCCGATCGATGGAGGCCAGGCATCGGGCGATGGTGGCGGCCTCGTCCCGAGCCGGCACGGCCACGACC
>JACCUL010000444.1 GCA_013811855.1 Acidimicrobiia bacterium | reverse complement strand
CGCCTACACCGTCGCACCGGGGTCACGGCACCTCGAGTGGGTCGACGCGGAGCGGGTGCGTGCCACCTGATCCGGCAGATCTGGCTGCACTCAACCGCATGCACGTCGTTGCCGTGACCCTCGGACTTGTTGGGGTCGGAGCGCTCGCTCCCATGGCGTTCGGATCGCCTCCGTCCGGATTCACCGCGACGCCTCTCGTCATTGCGAACTTCGACGACACCGTCCACCTGAACAGCGACAGGATCAAGTTCCAGACAAAGGATCCAACCGACGTCACGGTCCAGAAGATCGTCATAGATCCGGGCGGCTCCAGTGGCTGGCATCACCACCCGGGCATCGTGATTATCGCTGTGCAGTCAGGGTCGGTGACCTTCTGGGATTCAGACTGCAACAAGTCGACGTATGGGCCGGGCCTTCCGAACGGTGCCGTGTTGACCGAGGCCGGCGACGAGCGGGGGCAGGTCACGAGTGCTGAGGGAGCGACGACCTACGCGACGTTAATTGCGCCGAGCGCCAACCCGCCGGTCTTCCGGATCGAGGACGACCCGCCCCCGTGCGCGTGATCACACGCGAGTAAGGGGCCGGAGGGTAGGCGCGCCGCGACAGCGAGGGATGGCTGGCCTAGGTGGGTCGCGGCTCACCGGGTGTGGGAGTGCAGACGTTCGCGGTGCATGACCAGGTCGGCTACCGCTTCATGTGCTACGACGAGTCCGCTGCGGAGAGCGACATCTCAAGGCTTCCACCGGATTGCGAACGACTACCTATGCGCGTACTGGATCGCCATGAAAGGCTGGCGGTTGCTGGAGCTGCGCAACTCGGTCGACGTCGAGGCCGTCGAGTGAGCCGTGGTCACATCGTGGTCACGGATTCCTGACGACAGGGCCGTACGGAGCGTCATGACGACCGCCGCCGAATTGTCGAAAACCGCCATCTAGTGGTGGCCTCGAGGCCGTGTTCGGTGGTGGTCATGGTGTTCTGGTCCTCTCGTTGTGTGAACGCAATTACGACCGCCACAACGCTTGAGCCGCACAGGGGAAACCGCCGGATGCATAGCGCTCGGCTGTCGCTTCTACGAGATCCGCCCCTGACGCGGTAGAGGATCATCTAGACTAAGTCGTCATGACCAAGTACGTGACCGTCCACGAGGCGAAGACGACGCTGTCGAAGTTGCTCGTCGACGTCGAGCACGGCGGCGACGTGGTGATCTCCCGGCGCCGTACGCCGGTGGCGCGACTCGTGCCGTACGAACGCCTCGCTCGGGCCCCGTGGGGATCCCTGCGCCTCGACGGCCCGGTCGACGACGCGGCGTTCGCGCCGATGGACACCGACGAGCTGACGGCGTGGGGACTCGTCGAGGAGTCCGCAGGCTTCACGTGAGCCTGCTGCTCGACACCGCGACGCTCATCTGGGCGACCGCCGACCCGAGCCGGCTCTCGCCCGCGGCGGCGGCCGCGCTCGATGGCGCCGACGACCTGTTCGTGTCGGCTGCGTCGGCGTGGGAGGTCGCGACGAAGCACCGCCTCGGCCGTCTGCCGACTGTGGGTCGCTTGATCGAACGGTGGGACACCGAGCTCGAGCGGTTCGATCTCGGGCAACTCGACATCGCCCACCGCCACACCATCCGGGCTGGCGCGATCGACGTCCCCCACCATGATCCGTTCGACCGGATCATCGCCGCCCAAGCCGAGATCGAGGACATGACGCTCGTCGCCAACGATCGCGCCTTCGACCTCTTCCCGGTGCGCCGGCTCTGGTAGCCCGGCGGGCTCACCATTCCGGGACTCGTAACCTCGTGATGTGCGGATCTCGCTGCGGGACCTGACGGCGCAAACGCCCCGGCGTTACCACCGGGTGACGATCGTGGCGCTGGTGCTGCTCGTCGTCATCGTCGTCTCCGGCGCCGCCGTCCGGCTGACCGGCTCCGGGCTCGGCTGCGACGACTGGCCGAACTGCAACGACCAGCGGTTCGTCGACGTGTCCACCGGGCACGCCGCCATCGAGCAGGTCAACCGACTGTTCACGGGGCTCGTCTCCGCCGGCGTGATCGCCGCCGTGCTCGGTGCGTGGTGGCTCACACCCCGACGCAAGGACCTGCTGTGGCTGTCCGGCGGACTCGTCGCAGGGGTGCTCGCCCAGGCGGTGCTCGGCGGCATCGTCGTGCGCGTCGACCTGCACCCGTACGCCGTGCAGGGCCACTTGTTGCTGTCGATGGTGCTCGTCGGCAACGCCGTCGTGCTCGTCGACCGCGCCGGCCGGGAGTCCGGACCTCGCCCGGCGCGACGATCCCCACCCTGGCGATCGCTGGTGTGGGCGCTGGGCACCGGCACCACCGTGGCCATCGTCACCGGCACCGTCGTCACGGGGGCCGGACCGCACGCCGGTGACGAGGACGTCGAACGACTGGGCATCGACATCTCGGCCGCGGCGCGGGTCCACAGCGCCACGGTGCTCATGACCGTCGCCCTCGCCGTCGTGCTGGCGATCCGCCTGGCCCGCCGCGGCGAGGCGACGATGGTCCGCGCTGCGCTGTCGACATGGATCGCGCTCGCCCTGCTGCAAGCGGCGCTCGGGTACGCCCAGTACTTCAGCGACGTGCCGCCGCTGCTCGTCGGCCTCCACGTGTTCGGGGCGACCCTGTTGTGGATGGCGACGGTGCACCTCGTGCTCGTGGCCGAGCGGCCCCCGGCGGCCGTGACCGGTGGCACATCGCCGGCGCGCGGTCTTGTAGCTTCTCGGAACACATGAATGGGCTCGTCACTTCGCGCCTGCTGACGCCCCAGAGGGCACTGCTGCTTGGGTTGGGATTGGCGGTGCTCTCGTTCGTCGGGCCCGGTCAGCAAGCGCACGCCCAGGAGGACCCGCCGCAGTCGATCGCTGGTCGCGTCTTCAACCAAACCCTCGAGGACGGAGAGCGGATCCGCGAGCCCGTGGCCGACGTCGTGATTCTCGTCGAGACCGAGACCGGCGAGGCCATCAGCGAGGCGGTCACCGACGTCGACGGCAGCTACGTGGTGCCTGTCCCTGAACCCGGCACGTTCGTCGTGCGCATCGACGAGACATCGCTCCCCGAGGGGGTCGAGGTCGCCGACGACCAGAAGGAGGGGGAGACGGTCATCGTCGGCGCCAACCAGCGCGAGAACCGCACGTTCTTCCTCGGCGACAGCTCCCGCGACACCAAGGGCAAGTGGGAGCTGTTGCCCCAGACACTGGCCAACGGACTGAAGCTGGCGATGATCATCGCCATCACCTCGCTCGGGCTTTCGCTGATCTTCGGCACCACCGGCCTGTCCAACTTCGCCCACGGCGAGATGGTCACGTTCGGCGCGCTCGTCGCCTACTTCCTCAACCGCGAGATCGGCTGGCACCTGATCCCTGCGGCGATCGTCGCCGTCGCGGTGTCGGCGCTCGTCGGCATCGGCTTGGAGACGGGCCTCTGGCGGCGCCTGCGCAACAGCAAGACGAGCCTCACGTCGATGATGATCGTGTCGATCGGCGCCGCGCTCGCGGCCCGCTACCTGTTCCTGTTCTTCTACGGCGGCACGCAGGAGGCGTACGGCCAGTACACCCTGCAGCCCGACGCCGTCGACATCGGGCCCATCGCACTCGCCCCCCGCTCGCTGTGGGTGATGTCGCTGTCAGCGCTGATGATCGTCGGCGTGGCGCTTTTCCTGCTGCGGGCGCGGTTCGGCAAAGCCATCCGCGCCGTCTCCGACAACCCCGACCTGGCGTCGTCCAGTGGTATTGACACCGACCGCGTGATCCTCATCGTGTGGGCGCTCGGCGGCGCTCTCGCCGGGCTCGGCGGCGTGTTCTACGGACTCGAGTTCAACGTCAAGTGGGACATGGGCTTCACGCTCCTGCTGCTGATGTTTGCCGCCATCACGCTGGGTGGCCTCGGCAACCCGTTCGGCGCGCTGGTCGGCAGCCTCGTCGTCGGCATCTTCGTCGAGCTATGGACGTGGGTCGTGCCCAACGCCAATGACCTCAAGACCGTCGGCGCGCTGATCGCGCTCATCGTGATCCTGCTCGTACGACCGAACGGCCTGCTCGGCAGCAGGGAGAGGATCGGATGAACTGGTCGTTGATCGTCTGGAACGCGCTGTACACCGGTATCAACGCGGCCGCCGCTGGCTACTGCCTCGTGGCCAGCGGCCTCAACGTCCACGTCGGCTACACCGGCCTGTTGAACTTCGGCCAGGCCGGGTTCGCCGCCGTTGGCGCGTATGCGTTCGCCATCCCCGTCGCCACGTACGGCTGGGAGTGGTACTGGGCCCTGCCGCTCGTGTTCGTCGCTTCGATCCTGTTCGCCCTCCTTCTTGGCCTCCCCACGCTGCGCCTGAGGGCCGACTACCTGGCCATCGTCACGATCGCGGCAGCCGAGATCGTCCGCTTCTTCCTCAACTCGGTGCGCTTCACGTGGTTGACCGGCGGCAGCGACGGGCGCAACCAGTTCACCGGCTTCTTCCAGGACCTCAACCCCCTCGAGAACAACGCCCGCTACAAGCTCGGCGCCCAGTCGATCGACGGATACCGCTTGTTCATGCTGTTCGTCGGCTGGGGACTGGTCGCGTTGATCGCGCTCTTGGTGTGGGCGCTGATGCGCAGCCCGTGGGGTCGCGTGTTGAAGAGCATCCGCGAGGACGAGGACGCGGCGCGCGCCCTTGGCAAGAACGTGCTGATGTTCAAGATGCAGAGCCTGATCCTCGGTGGCCTGATCGGATCGCTCGGCGGCTTGATCCTCAGCTCCCAGCAGCAGTCGGCCCAGAGCGGGCAGTTCGCCACCACGCTGACGTTCTTCTGCTTCACCATCATCGTGCTCGGCGGACTCGGCAGGGTGAAGGGACCGATCGTCGGCACGATCATCTTCTTCTTCCTCATCCAACTGATCGACAACACACTGGAACAGGCCACGCGGCGGGACAAGATCCCCGAGTGGCTGGTGGACCAGAACAATTATGGGCAGATCAAGTTCGTCGTTGCCGGACTGGCCCTCGCGGCGCTGGTCGTCTTCCGCCCTCAGGGCATCTTCGGCGATCGTCGGGAGCAGGTGTTCGATGTCCGTTGACACGACCAGCGTCTTCGCCGGCGTCACCCCAGAACCCGGCGCCGCCAAGCCCGATCCAATCTTGGTCGCCGACTCGGTGCGCCGGCAGTTCGGCGGCCTGGTCGCGGTCGACGTCATCCACGCCGAGATCCAGCGCAACCAGATCACCGCGCTGATCGGCCCCAATGGCGCTGGCAAGACGACGTTCTTCAACCTGCTCACCGGGTTCGACGAGCCAGACGGCGGCACCTGGACCTTCGACGGCCACTCGGTCGGTGGCACGTCGGCCTACAAGGTGGCCCGCCTCGGCATGGTCCGCACGTTCCAGCTCACCAAGAGCCTGGCCCGGCTGTCGGTCCTCGAGAACATGCGCCTCGGCGCCGGCAGCCAGCGCGGCGAGCGGCTGTTCGCCGGGCCGTTCCGCTGGTTGTGGCGGGGCCAGGAGCAAGACATCACCGAGCGGGCCGACGAGCTGCTGGCCCGGTTCCGCCTCGACCAGATGCGCGACGAGTTCGCCGGCAACTTGTCGGGCGGGCAGCGCAAGCTGCTGGAGATGGCACGGGCGCTGATGACCGACCCGACGCTGATCATGCTCGACGAGCCGATGGCCGGCGTGAACCCCGCCCTCAAACAGAGCCTGCTCGACCACATCAAGCAGCTCAAGGACGAGGGCCGCACCGTGTTGTTCGTCGAGCACGACATGGACATGGTCCACGAGATCAGCGACTGGGTGCTCGTGATGGCTGAGGGTCGATTGATCGCCGAGGGCACGGCCGCCCAGATCTCGGGCAATCAGCAGGTCATCGACGCCTACCTGGGCGCCCACCACGACGTCGACCTGGGCGCCATGGACGACCAAGAGGCGATGGAGAAGCTCGGTCTCGATGCCGACGATCTCGGCGTCGAAGCGCTCGCCCACATCGGCGAGACCGCTCGCGGTGTCGGCGAACCGGAGGGCTCGGCATGACCTCCACCGAGCTCGCCGTCCAGGTCATCGATGCCACCGAGTTGGTTGCCGGATACGTGCCGGAGGTCAACATCCTCAACGGCTGCGACCTCACGGTGGCGCCGGGCGAGTTCGTCGGGATCATCGGGCCCAACGGCGCCGGCAAGTCGACGTTCCTGAAAGCCGTGCTCGGATTGGTGACGGTTCGCTCCGGTCGGGTGCTGCTGAACGGCGAAGACATCACCGGTCAGCCTCCGCACAAGCTCGTGCAGCGGGGCGTCGGGTTCGTGCCCCAGACGAAGAACGTGTTCCAAGCCCTGACCGTGCGGGAGAACCTGGAGATGGGCTGCTTCCTCTCACCCAAGCGGTTCGACGAGCGCTACGAGGTGGTGACGGGGCTGTTCCCCCGCCTCGGGGAACGGGCCGCGCAACGGGCCGGGTCGCTCTCCGGGGGCGAGCGCCAGATGGTGGCCATGGGCCGCGCGCTGATGCTCGACCCGGCGCTGCTCCTGCTCGACGAGCCGTCGGCCGGCCTCTCCCCGATGCTGCAGGACGAGGTGTTCCTGCGCTGCAAGATGATCAACGAGACGGGGGTGGCCATCCTCATGGTCGAGCAGAACGCCCGCCGTTGCCTGCAGGTGTGCGATCGCGGCTACGTCCTCGACCAGGGCCGCAACGCCTATTCGGGCAGCGGACGTGAGCTCCTCACCGACCCCAAGGTGATCGAGCTGTACCTGGGCACACTGGCCCGAGTCTGAACCGGACGCGGGG
>JACCUL010000443.1 GCA_013811855.1 Acidimicrobiia bacterium | reverse complement strand
GCGCCGGGTGGCGCAGGTGCGGGTGTGCGGAGGAAGCCGGCGCGCTCGTACATCGCGATGTTGCGGGCGCTCCGCGTTCCTGTGAACAGCGGGATGGATTCGACGTCGGCGGGTGCTTGCGCCTCGGCGAGTCGTAGCAGCCAGCCACCGAGGCCCTGCCCGGCGAGGTCCGGTGCAACCATCAGCCGGCCGATCTCCCATGAGGAGCCCTCGCGATGGGCGCGAACGGCGCCCACGAGTCGGCCGGCGATGCGAACGCACCACGTCGTCCAGTCGGCGAGCCATGCACGGACGTCCTCGATGGACTCGTGGAGCGCGGGGATGTCGAGCGTCTCGTTGACGATCGCCTCGTCGACCCAACAGCACCGTTGCAGCACCAGCACCTCGGCTGCATCGTCGGGGGTCGCTCGCCGAACAACGGCACCGTCGATGGGAATACGTCCCGACATGCTCACATCATCGTCGATCAGCGCGGTCTCGACCGGCAAGCCGTCGTCCGCGGGGGCGGGCGACATGTGATCAGGATCCGCTGGGCGGGGTGTTCTGGTCGGGGTGGAGTGGAGCGCGGCTAGATTGTGACGATCTCATGACAGCCATCGTCCGTTTCCGAACCGTGGCCGCGTCGGCGCGCCGGCTGTGGGGTGCCGTCATCACCGTCGTGGTCGCCGTCGGATCGTTCGTGGTCAGCGGGTCGGTTGCCCGAGCAGATCAGACCGTGTATTTCGACGGCGCGGGGAACGCGCCGCACATCGGTCTCATCGGTGACTCGACATTGACCGGTGTGCGCTGGTATGCGGACTACGGCGCGCTCGAGCAGTTCAACTTCGTGTTGAGCGCGGAGTCGTGCCGACGCACGATTGAACAGTCGTGTATCAGCCGCGAGGGGTACCGGTCGGCCAACGTGATCACGGCGATGCGCACGCTCGATGGAGAGCTCGGCGAGGTGCTGGTGGTGATGTCGGGGTACAACGACCCGGTGTGGACGATCGACGAAGCGATCGCCGGAGTCGTCGACGAGGCCCGCGCTCAGGGCGTGGGACACGTGGTCTGGCTGAGCCTGCGAACGAATGACGATGTCGATTACTCCGACCCTCAGAAGCAGTCGAGCATCAACACGTTCCGCCAGTACAACGAGCAGTTGTTCGCGGCCGCCGAAGCATCCGACGGCTACTTGCAGGTCGCCGACTGGGCGACCTATTCGAACGGCGCATCGGGGTGGTTCGAAGCCGACGGCGTGCACCTCACCGCGCGTGGCGTCGACGCTGTCACCACGTTCATCGCCGGCACGGCGGACCGGGTGCTCGCCGGGGAGAACGTCAGCCCTGCGGCGGCGCCGTGGACCGTGCTCGTGCCCGGTGCTGAGGGCGAGATCGTCGCAGCGGCGCAGGAGGCGCTCATTGCCGCCAGCATCGAGATCCCCGGCGGGGCGGATGGCGTGTATGGCAACGACACGATGGCCGCCGTGGCCGAGTTCCAGCGGCGCAACGATGCCCTTCAGCTGACCGGCGCCGTCGATATGGACACGGCCCGGTCGCTCGGCGTGCTCCCGGATCCGGAGGTCGCCGACGAGACCGCCACCACCGCGCCGCCGGCGACCGCCGTCGCCGCCACGACCGTGCCCGTACCGGCGCCGGCCGCCGCTGTCGGCGAGTCCCCCGAACCGATCGACAGCGACGACGCCCAGCAAATGATGGGTATGCCCCGCTGGCTGCTCGTCGCCGCGTCGGTGGTCGTCGTGCTCGCCGGCGCCGTGGTGGGCCGCCGGCGATACGTCGCCGTCCAGCGCGCGGCGCGACGCTGGGCGCGCGTCCATCCGGCGACGTCACCGCGCCGGAGTGTCGCGGACCTTCGACGGGCCGGTGAGTTCCCAACCGCGACAGACCCGCCGGGCCGGATCTACGACCATCAGCTGGAGCAACCCACAGTCGAAGCCGCCGAAGCGGCCTCGCCCAGCACTGTCTGAACGTTCAAGTGCAGACGCGACGGTTCACCAGGCGACGCTCGGTCGTCTTTCTTCGGTCTCCCGACTGCCCTCCGGAACACGTGCGCCACAGGAGGGGTTGCGGTCAGTCGGCTATTGAGCCGTGGTCGCCGGCCTTGTCG
>JACCUL010000435.1 GCA_013811855.1 Acidimicrobiia bacterium | reverse complement strand
GCCCGCGTGGTGATGGGGTCGGCGGCCGTCGCCGATCCGTCGCTCGTCGACCGCGTGGCCGGCATCGTGCCTGTGGCGGTCGGACTCGATCACCGTTCCGGTGTGCTGGCCGTCCACGGATGGGCCGAGTCGTCCGGCGTCGAGCTGTCCGACGCGCTCGGCGCCTACCCCGCGGCGGCCGCGTTCGTGATCACCGCCATCGAGCGCGACGGGCTGCTCGCCGGTCCGGACATCGACGGCCTCGCCGCCGCGGTGGCGGCGACCGAGGTGCCGGTGATCGCCAGCGGCGGCGTCGGGTCGCTCGACGACCTCGCCGCGCTGGCGGCCATCGAGGGGCTGCACGGCGTGATCACCGGGCGGGCGCTGTACGAGAAGCGCTTCGGCGTGGCCGACGCCATCGCCGCGCTCGCCGGGACCGCACCGTGATCGTCGCCCGCGTCATCCCGTGCCTCGACGTCGACGCTGGTCGCGTCGTCAAGGGGACGAACTTCGTCGACCTGCGCGACGCCGGCGATCCCGTGGAGCTGGCCGCCCGCTACGACCTCGAGGGCGCCGACGAGCTGGTGCTGCTCGACATCACGGCGTCGAGCGACGGGAGGGCCACGATGGAGGACGTCGTGGCGCGCACCGCCGAGGAGGTGTTCATCCCGTTCACCGTCGGCGGCGGCGTGCGCAGCATCGACGACGCTCGACGGCTGTTGCGGGCCGGCGCCGACAAGGTCTGCGTGAACACGGCGGCGGTCGAACGGCCCGAGCTGATCACGGAGATCACCGCCGAGTTCGGATCGCAATGCGTGGTCTGCGCCATCGACGCCAAGGCGACGGCCGGGGCCTTCGAGGTGTACGTCCACGGTGGTCGCACGGCCACGGGCCTGGACGCGGTCTCGTGGGCGGCGACGGCGACGGCGGTGGGCGCCGGCGAGCTGCTGGTCACGTCGATGGACCGCGACGGCACCCGGCTCGGGTTCGACCTCGCTCTGACGGCGGCGATGGCCGATGCCGTCAACGTGCCCGTGATCGCCAGCGGCGGGGTGGGTACCCTGGACCACCTCGCCGACGGCATCGAGGCCGGGGCCGACGCCGTGCTGGCGGCGTCGATCTTCCACTTCGGGGAGCACTCCATCGCCGAGGCGAAGGAGGTCCTGGCCTCGCGGGGCATCACCGTGCGCCCGGTCGAGGCGCGCCGTTACCGTGGCGGCCATGACTGACGACAACACGACGTCCATGGAGTACCGCCGACTCGGCCGCACCGGCCTCAAGGTGTCGGTCCTCTCGTTCGGCTCGTGGGTGACGTTCGACAACCAGCTCAAAGACGATCTGGCCATGGAGTGCATGGCCGCTGCCCGCGACGCCGGGTGCAACTTCTTCGACAACGCCGAGGTGTACGCCGGCGGCGAGAGCGAGGCGGTCATGGGCCGGGTCCTCGCCGAGCTCTCCTGGCCGCGCTGGTCCTATGTGCTGACCACCAAGCTGTTCTGGGGAATCCACGACGGGCCGAACACGAAGAACACGCTCAACCGCAAGTACCTGATGCAGGCCGTCGACGGCTCGCTCGACCGGCTGCAGCAGGACTTCGTCGATGTCCTCTACTGCCACCGCTCCGATCCGGACACCACGCTGGAGGAGACGGTGTGGGCCATGTCGGACATCGTCGCGTCGGGCAAGGCCCTGTACTGGGGGACCAGCGAGTGGGCGGCCGACGAGATCCGCGGCGCCATCGAGATCGCCGAGCGCCACCACCTGCACAAGCCGGTCACGGAGCAGCCGGAGTACAACCTGCTGTCGCGCCAGCGCGTCGAGCACGAGTACGCCCGCCTCTTCGCCGAGACCGGGTACGGCGCCACGACGTGGAGCCCGCTGGCGTCGGGCCTGTTGACCGGCAAGTACCGCGACGGCGTCCCCGAGGGGTCGCGCGCTGCGCTGGAGGGCTACGGCTGGTTGGCCACGTCCCTCACCGACGAGCGGTCCGTCGCCCGTGTCGAGCGGCTGCGCCCGATCGCCGACGAGCTCGGCTGCACGATGGCCCAGCTGTCGCTGGCCTGGATCACCCGCAACCCCAACGTGTCGACCGTGATCACCGGGGCCAGCCGGCCGAGCCAGGTGACCGAGAACTTCGCCGCCATGGACGTCATCCCCCTCCTCACCGACGACATCACGGCCCGCATCGAGACCGCCATCGCCCCTTGACGGTTCTGAGTCCCAGAACCCGCGGATTTTGCGGGGTTTCGCGCATCAGAACCTGGCGATGCGCTCGACGGCGGTCAGCAGACGGGTGACGTCGTCGGCGTCGATGTAGCGGACGACGCCGGCCCTGACCACGCCGCCCGAGGCGGCCAGGCCGAGCTGGTCGACGGCCTCGACGGCGTAGGAGTGACCGGCCCACGTGGCGATCCGCTCGGTCGCCAGTCGGGTCACGACCTCGTCGGGGTCGACGCCGTCGACCGTGAACGCCACCGTCGGCACGCGCCCGTCCATCGTCGGCGGACCCCAGACCCGCACGCCGGGGATCGCGCCGAGCCCGTCCAGCAGGGGCGCGAAGACCTCGGCCTCGGCCGCGGCGACGGCGTCCATCCCCTCGTCGTGCAGGAACTGGGCGGCCGCACCGATGGCGGCGATGGCCTCGAAGTTCGGCGTGCCGGTCTCCCACCGGCGCGGTCCGTCGTCGGCCGCCGGACGGACCTTGGCCGCCGGCAGCCCCGCCAACAGGGCCGGGTCGGCCACGATGACGCCGGCGTGCGGGCCGTACCACTTGTACGGGCTGGTGACGAGGACGTCGCAGCCGAGGACGTCGACGTCGATGGCGCGGTGCGGGGCGAGGTGGACGGCGTCGACGAACACGCGGGCCCCGGCGTCGTGGGCGGCCGCCACGATCGGCGCCAGGTCGGGGACCGTGCCGAGAAGGTTCGAGGCGCCCGGCACCGTGACCCAACGCGTCCGCTCGTCGATCAGACCGGTCACCGCAGCGGGGTCGAGCCGGCCGGTGGCCGGGTCGAACGGGGCCAGGACGTGCTCGGCGCCGGCGGCGTCGCAGGCGAGGCGCCAGGGGGTCACGTTGGCGTCGTGGTCGAGGCGGGTGCCCACGATGCGATCGCCAGGGCTCAAGGTGGCGGCGACGGCGCGGGTGAACGCCAGCGTCAGGGTCGTCATGTTGGCGCCGAACACGATGCGGTCGGCGCCGGCGCCCAGAAGGCGGGCCACCGTGGCTCGGGCCCCGTCCATCAGCGCGTCGCAGTCGGCGGCGGCCGGGAAGGCCCCGCCGCAGTTGGCATTGGAGCCGCTCGCCGCCCACCCGCCCATCGCCTCGATCGCCGTGTCGACCATCTGCGTCCCGGCCGGCCCGTCGAAGCGGGCCCACCCGTCGCGAACGCCGGGGAACCGGTGGCCCATCGAGGCGCTGGTCGGTGCGGAAGGGGACGGAGCGGTCACGGCGGCCGACGGTACCCTCGTGCCGTGCCCGCACCGGCGAAGAGCGCCATGTTCGAGAAGCTGCCCATCAAGATGCTCACCGACCGGCTGCTGGTGCGCATCCCCGACAAGGACGGCGAGCGGCGCAGCCAGGGCGGCATCCTCATCCCAGCCACGGCGCAGATGGCCAAGCGGCTGGTGTGGGCCGAGGTCGTGGCGCTCGGCGCCAACGTGCGGGCGGCCGAGGTCGGCGACCTCGTGCTGTTCAGCCCCGAGGACCGCTACGAGGTCGAGGTGCAGGGCTCCGACTACATCATGTTGCGGGAGCGGGACCTGCACGCCGTGGCCGCCGAGCGCATCGAGGCGTCAACCGGTCTGTATTTGTGACGGTGATCATCCAGGCCACCCCCGACGAGCTCGCCGCCGTGCGGTTCGACGAGCACGGGCTGGTGCCGGCCATCGCCCAGGACGAGCACGGTCAGGTGCTGATGCTGGCGTGGATGAACGCCGACACGCTGCGGGCCACGCTGGACGACGGTCGCATGACGTACTGGAGCCGCAGCCGCCAGGAGGTCTGGCGCAAGGGCGACACCAGTGGTGACTGGCAGGAGGTGCTGGCGGCTTCGTACGACTGCGACGCCGACGCGCTGCTGTTCCGGGTCCGCCAGCACGGTGGCGGCGCCTGCCACACCGGCGCCTACTCGTGCTTCACCCATCCGTTCGGCGCCAGCGCATCCGGGCCGGGCTGAAGCGGAGCGAGGGTCGTGCGCCTCCGACCGAGCCGGGTCGAGTTCCGCGCCCTCGCCGCCGACCACACCGTCGTGCCCGTCTGGGCCGAGCTGCTGGCCGACCTGGAGACGCCGGTGGCGGCGTTCGCCAAGCTGGTCGGCGACGGGCCGGGCTTCCTGCTCGAATCGGTCGAGCATGGCGAGCGGTGGAGCCGGTTCTCGTTCGTCGGCCGTGACCCGGTCGCCACGCTCGTGCTGCGCAACGGCGTCGTCGACGTGCGCGGCGAGCTTCCCGTCGAGGTGCCCCGCCACGACGGGATCCTCGTGGCGCTCGAGCACGTGCTCGCCGCGCACCGGGCCCCGGTGCTGCCGGAGCTGCCGCCCCTGCACGGCGGGCTCGTCGGGTACCTCGGCTACGACGTCATCCGCGAGGTCGAGCACCTGCCGAACGTGCCCCACGACGATCGGGGACTGCCCGATGCCGTGATGTCGAT
>JACCUL010000405.1 GCA_013811855.1 Acidimicrobiia bacterium | reverse complement strand
GCCTGCGGCTCGGCCTCTCACAGGGCCCGACCGCGGGCCTCGATCGCGGCCCGCCGCTCGGGCGAGAAGTTCGTGCGCGCCCACGACCGGGAGTCGCGCGCCTCCTGCTCCCACGCGTCGTCGTCCTTGGTGACCGCGACGTAGGTGCTGCGGAGCTGACGGACGGCCTCCATGTCGTTGCCGGCGACGTCGGCGGCCAACGCCAGCGTGAACGCCAGCAGCTCGTCGTGCGCCACGACGTGGTTGACGAGGCCGAGACGCAGGGCCTCGTCGGCCGCCACGAAGTTGCCGGTGAAACTCATCTCCCGGGCTCGGCGAACCCCGATGGCCTGCGACAGCAGGACGGTCAGGCCCCAGCCCGGCATGATCCCGAGGCGGGCGTGGGTGTCGCCGAACGTGGCCCGCTCCGAGGCCACGAGGAAGTCGCAGTTGAGCGCCAGCTCGAAGCCGCCGGTGACGGCGGCGCCGTTGATGGCGCCGATCAGCGGCGCCCGCAGGCGGGGAAACGGGCCACGGGTCCCGTGCCGGTTGGCCCCACCCTCGGCGCCGGCGCCGATCGGCAGGCTGCCCCCACCAAGCTCTTCGAGGTCGAGCCCGGCGCAGAACGCCGGGTCCGTGCCCGTGAGGATGATCACGTCGACGTCCGGATCGGCGTCGGCCTGGAGGAGGCGGTCGGGCACCAGTCGGAGCATCTCCTGCGACAGCGCGTTGCGCGCCTCGGGGCGGTTCAGCGTGACGATCGACGTGCGGTCGACGACCTCGTAGCGGACGATCTCGTGCTCGTCGGTCACCGGTCCATCATCGCTCAGGTGTCGGCGGTGCCGTCTTCGGCGGGGAGGAAGGCGAAGCGCAGGTCGCCGAGGCGCACGAGCGTCGACGCCACCCAGCCGCCGAGCGCGCCGAAGTGGTCGTCGAGCGTCGAGCTGGTGCCGTCGGCGAGGGTCTCCTCGGCCAGCTCGTACAGCCCCTCGTACGTGATCTCGACGGCGTGCTCCAGCTCGGCCGGTTCGAGCTCGGGGTCGGCCGGATCGGGGTGGGCGATCTCGATGGTCAGGCCGGCCCGTTCCAGCCGGCCGTCGCCGATCAGCGGGCTCGACTCGGGGAGCGTGGCGTACATCTTCTCCGGGCTCGGCGGCTCGGCCAGGCGCTGCACGCGCAGCACGATCTCCATCTCGATGGCCGGTCGAGTGTCGAGCTCCTCGTCGACGTACCAGCGCCGGTAGGCCGTCTGACTCCACGACGGCCAGTCGAAGGTGACGTGGGCGACGACCCGCGGTGGCTGCCCCTCACCCGGCAGTCCATAGCTGGTCTCCCACGTGATGTCGCCGAGCAGCACGTCGACCTGGAAGTGCTCCTCGAACGCCTGGCGCTCCAGGAACGCCGCCTCGAACGCGTCGCGGAGCGCGCTGATGGCATCGGTGAACACGTGGTCGAGCATCCGTTGCGCAGGCTACTGCCGGGTACCCGGTAGAAATCGGGGGTGGCACTGGTCCAGACCTCGATCGTGGACGGCGTGGCGACGCTGACCCTCGACAACCCAGCCGGGCGCAACACGCTCACGGCGGCGATGGTCGGCGACATCGTGGACGCGATGGACGTGTTCGAGGCCGACGACGCAGTCGGCGCGCTGGTCGTGACCGGCGCCCCGCCGGCGTTCTGCGCCGGTGCCGATCTCGGCAACTTGGCCGAGGCCGACGGCACCAGCCTGGGGCGGATCTACGAGGGGTTCCTGCGCATCGCCCGCAGCCCGCTGCCGACGATCGCCGCCGTCAACGGGGCCGCCGTCGGCGCCGGCATGAACCTGGCGCTCGGCTGCGACGTGCGCCTGGCGGCGCGACGGGCCCGGTTCGACACCCGGTTCCTACAGATCGGCCTGCACCCCGGTGGTGGGCACACGTGGATGTTGGGCCGGATCGTCGGGCCGCAGGCGACGATGGCCGCTGTCGTGTTCGGCGAGGTGCTGGACGGGGCCGAGGCCGAGCGGATCGGGCTGGCCTACCGATGCGTCGACGACGAGGAGTTGCTCGCCGCGGCGCAGGCGATGGCGGCCCGCGCCGCCGCCGCGCCACGCGAGCTGACCCTCGTCACGAAGGCCACGATCCAGGCCATGGCCGGTGTCGCCGAGCACCCCGAGGCCGTCGCCAGGGAGCTGGAACCGCAGCTGTGGAGCACCCGCCAACCGTGGTTCGCCGAGCGATTGGCGGCGCTGCGGGCGACGGTGACGAAACGGCCGGCGTCGGCCGACCGCCCCGCGACTCCGTGAGGCCGAGCCGAAGGCGAGGCCTCGACATGATCGCCTGCTTCTTCGGCCGCGAAGCGGCCGAAACCAACCTCTCCGCAGTGAGCTCGCCGGTTCCATCGCGCCTCCGTGAGGTATGGTGCTCGGCACGGGGAGGAGCATCAGCACACCGAGATCACGGCGCCCGCGGAGGCGCCAGGAGGAGGTCGTTGACGATGAGCCAGCGCCACCGCACCGCTGAAGTGCCGTTGCCGCCCAAGCAGGAGCTCCGAGCTCATGCTCACGGCGAACGTCACCGCATCCACGTCGAGCTGTCCAACGTGGCCAACCAGGTCAGCGCCGGGCTCGACCCCGCGGATGTCCACGAGCCGGGTGCGGCCTGGAAGCCGTCACACCACCACGACCCCGAAGTCGCCAAGGACAAGCTGGCCGACCGCGGACGGGGTCTGCGTCACTGGAAGATGAAGATGTGGAAGCGGCGCTCCAACATGCGGCGCGCCCGCGCCGAGGCGTTCCGCGTCGCCGGCGAGCAGTAGCGCCACGGCGTATCACAACCAGCGGGCGCGCAGTTCGTCAGCGCGCGCCTCCCACTCCTCGACGGTGAAGCCGTAGCGGACGTGGTCCTCCCACACGCCGTTGATCTCCAAGAAGCGCTGGGCGAGGCCCTCCTCGCGGATCTCGAGCTTCTCCATGACCCGGCGGCTGTTGTGGTTGCGCGGCACGATGCAGATCTCGATGCGGTGCAGCTCGAGCTGGTCGAAGGCGAAGGCGGCGACGACGACGACGGCCTCGGTCACGAATGACTGCCCGGCGCGGGCTTGGTCGATCCAGTAGCCGACCGTGGCGCCCTGCATGGCGCCGCGCAGGACGTGGTTGAGGTTGATCTCACCGGCCAGCTCGTGGTCGACGAAGATGCCGAACCCGAA
>JACCUL010000379.1 GCA_013811855.1 Acidimicrobiia bacterium | reverse complement strand
GTGCTGGCCGGGGTGTGGCGGGGGCCACGACGCCTGCGGCTCGCTGCGGCTGAAGCGGGGACCGGGGGCCGGCTGCACGACGCCGCCGAGCTCGACGAACGTCGAGCGGGCGACGTTGTGCGGGTGGGCGGCGGCCTCGCTCATGCGCAGCACGGGGGCGAAGCAGACGTCGGTGCCCTCCATCAGCGCCGTCCACTCGTCGCGGGTCCTGGTGGCGATGATCTCGGCCAGCCGGGCCTTGAGGTGCGGCCAGTTGGCCCGGTCGTACTGGCGGGCGAACTCCTCGTCGCCGTCCAGCCCGGTCAACCGCAACAGCTCGGCGTAGAACGGGCCCTCGATCGAGCCGATCGAGACGTACTCCCCGTCGGCGCAGCGGTACACGTCGTAGAAGTGGGCGCCGGTGTCGAGCATGTTGCCGCCGCGGGCGTGCTCGTCGAACTGGCCCATCTCCCTCATCGACCAGAACATCGTCATCAGGAGCGCCGTGCCGTCGACCATCGCCGCATCGATGACCTGCCCCTTTCCCGATCGCTGGGCCTCGAGCAGCGCGCAGACGACACCGAAGGCGAGCAGCATGCCGCCGCCGCCGAAGTCGCCGACCATGTTCATCGGCGGGACCGGTCCCTCGCCGGCCCGGCCGAAGTGGGCCAGGGCGCCGGCCAGCGAGATGTAGTTGATGTCGTGACCGGCGACGCGGGCGAGGGGGCCGTCCTGGCCCCAGCCCGTCATCCGCCCGTAGACGAGGCGCTCGTTCCGGGCCAGGCAGACCTCGGGGCCGAGCCCCAGCCGCTCGGTCACGCCGGGGCGGAAGCCCTCGATCAGCGCGTCGGCGGCGGCGACGAGGTCGAGCACGGCGGCCACCCCGTCGGGGTGCTTGAGGTCGACGCCGATGCTTCGTCGGCCCCTGGCGAGGATGTCGGCCGACGGCCGGTCCGGAGCCGGCGCGCGCACGGCCTGGGCCCGGTCGACGCGCAGGACCTCGGCGCCCATGTCGGCGAGCATCATCCCGGCGAAGGGCCCTGGTCCGATCCCTGCGAGCTCGACGACCCGGTAGCCATCGAGCGGACCGCTCATCGATGCATCACGGACGCCGCTGCGGCGGCCCGGTCGGTGTGGGCGACGACGGCGTCGACGATCACCGGCCACAGCGGACGAGGCAGGTCGTGGCCCATGTCGGCGAGCAGCAGGAGGTCGGCCGTCGGGATCGCCATGGCTGTCTCGATGCCGCCGCTCGGCGTGATCAGCGTGTCGTCGCGACCGTGGATGACGAGCGTCGGGACGCCGAGCCCGCCGAGGCGCTGGCGGCGATCCCCGCTGGCGTAGATGGCGGCGAGCTGCCGGGGTGCGCCCGCCGGATAGAAGGCCCGGTCGTAGGTGGCCGCGGCCCGGTCCCGGATCAGCGCACGGTCGGTGTAGCGCTTGGAGCTCCACACCGCGACGCGCTCGGCGGCATCGATGTAGGCGGCCCGCTCCGTCGGCGGCGGCGCCAGCAGGACGGCGAGCGCCTCGGGCGTCGGCTGCCCGGAGCGAAGGTCGCCGGTCGAGCTCATCACCGAGACGAGGCTGGCCACCCGGTCGGCGTGCTCGATGGCGATGGTCTGGGCGATCATCCCGCCCATCGAGGCCCCCATGACGTGCGCCCGGTCGAGGCCGAGGTGGTCGAGCAGGCCGACGGCGTCGGCGGCCATGTCCGACAACGTGTACGGGACGGGCGGAAGGGGGCCGCCGGCCAGCGCCGCCTGCAGCACGGCCATGGCGTCGACCCGCTCACCGTCCAAGTGCGTCGACAGGCCGCAGTCGCGGTTGTCGAAGCGCACCACGAACCGGCCCCGGTCGGCGAGCTGCCGGCACAGGTCGACGTCCCAGTGGATGAGCTGGGCGGCGAACCCCATCACCATGAGGAGCGCCGGATCGTCGGGCGACCCGAACGTCTCGTACTCGATCTCGAGGGACGACGGGTTCGTGGTCGACACGGTGGCGCGGGGCATCGTCGCAGTCTGGCGGACAGGACTACGGTCCGGCGCGATGACGCGCTTCGGGGTCCACACCGGGCTGCAGCACACGACGGCCGGCGAGCTGCGCGTGCTGTGGAGGCGCGTCGAGCTGCTCGGCTTCGACTGGATCTCGATCTGGGACCACTTCTACGGCGCCACCGGGCGAGCCGACGATGCTGCCTGCCTCGAGGCCGTGACGATGCACGCCGCGTTGGCCTGCGAGACGGAGCGGGTGACGTGCGGTTCGCTCGTGTACTCGATCGGCTACCGCCACCCGGCCGTGCTGGCCAAGGCGATCACCGCCGTCGACCTGATCTCGGGTGGGCGCGCCGCCATGGGCATCGGCGCCGGCTGGGCCGAGCTCGAGTACCACGCCTACGGCATCGACTTCCCGTCCGCCGGCACCCGCCTCGACCAGCTCGAGGAGGGTGTGACCGTGCTGCGCGGCCTGCTGCACGACGAGACGACGACGTTCGAGGGCCGTTGGTTCACGCTGCGCGACGCCCGCAACGAACCGCGGCCGATCCAGGAGCACCTGCCGATCTGGGTCGGCGGCGGCGGTGAGCAGCGCACGCTGCGCATCGTCGCCGAGCACGCCGACGGCTGGAACGTGCCGTTCGTCGACCCGGCGACGTTCGCCCACAAGCGCGACGTGCTGCACCGTCACTGCGCGGATTTCGGTCGCGATCCCGGCGGGATCAGGTGCGCGGCGAACGTCGGGCTGGCATGGACCGACGAGAGCCTGCGCCAGCAGTTCGGCAACATCGCTGATCGGGTCGCGCCGGGTGTCCTGCGGGGCTCGGTCGAGGAGGTCGTCGACCGCATCGGTCAGTACGTCGACGCCGGCGCCGACCAGGTCAACCTGGCCCTACGGGCCCCGTTCGACGTCGAGTCCCTCGAAGCGTTCGCCACCGCCCTCGGCCTCACCTGACCGACGGCTCGGCATCGGCGCCGTCGAGCAGTGCTTCGGCGCGACGGGCGATGCGCTCCTCGGTCGAGGCCCAGCGCCAGACGGCCACCACCAGGAGGGGGACGGTGGTGAGCATGCCGGCGATCCACATCAATGCCGCCGCCGAACGCTGGTCCGACAGGGCGCGGTCGGCGCCGAGCTGCGTCTCGTAGGTCTCGATCAGCGGCGTCGGCGCGGCCAGCAGCACCATCGCGAGCAGGGCGCCGCCAGCGCCCACTCCGAACAC
>JACCUL010000370.1 GCA_013811855.1 Acidimicrobiia bacterium | reverse complement strand
AGTCGGAGCCGGCCGTCGAGGATGTAGAGCCAGTCCTGCCCGTCGTGCACGGGCAGCCGTGTCGGGGCTTCACGCGCCAGGCGCCGATCTGGATGCGGTAGGCGTGGAGACTGCCGGCGGGGCCCCGGTGGGTGAGCGGCCACAGGGTCATCCCGTCGTAGCTGCGGGGCCGGCTCCGTACCCGGGGGTCCTGTGAGGGCGGGGGGCAGAGGAGCCCGTCGGTGGTGACGCCGAGGGCGGTCGCCAACCCCGGGAGGTGGTCGAGCGCCAGTCGCCGTTTGCCGGACTCGAGCCGGCTCAGGGTGGAGACGTCGAGGTGCGCCCGCTCGGCGACCTGCTGGAGGGTGAGGCCGCGGTCGGTGCGCATCTCGCGCAGCCGGCGCCGGACGCGTGCATCGACGGACTCCTCGGATGACTTTGCCGGCGTGGCAAACGATGTTGGCACGTCAGGCGAGCACGGTCATGCTCGGCCCATGGACGATCCTTGACTGCATCATCGTCGGCGGCGGCGCCGCCGGCCTGAGCGCGGCGTTGGTGCTCGGCCGTGCACGGCGCCGTACGCTGGTCGTCGACGCCGGCGAGCAGAGCAACGGCGCGGCCGAGGGCATCGGCGGCCTCCTCGGACACGATCGCCGCCCGCCTGAGGCGTTGTACCGGACCGGCCGGGACGAGCTCGCCGCCTACCCCAGCGTCGAAGTGCGGGCAGGACTCGTCGTTGGCGCCGTCGACCGAGGCAACCTATTCGGCCATCGGTGGCAGCGAGCCCTGCTCCTCCGGCTCTGGAGCGGTGACGTCACCCTGTTCACGAACGGCGCCGCCGACCCCGGTGCCGGCGACGTCGGTCGCCTGCACCGGGCGGGCATCGTCGTGGACGAGCGCGTCGTCGACGAGCTTCGGGGGCCAGGTCGCGCGCTCGAGGCAGTGGCGTTCACGGACGGGACCGCACGACACTGGCGAGGGACTGCTCGTACCGGCGACCTTGCACCAGCGTTGCACGCTTGCCTCCCAACTCATGGCCCGCTTCGCTGAGCCCGGCCCGGTGGTGGCTGAGGCGCTGGCGATCGATCCGATGTTCCGGACGAGCGTCCCAGGGCTGTACGCGGCCGGGGACGTGGGCACGCGGTCGCCCTCGGTGGCGACCGCTATCGCTGCCGGGTCCGACGCCGCCAAGACGATCGTCCACGACCTCCTCGCCGATGCGGACGCGTCCGGTCCCGCGGCCGCCGGCGCTGGCATGTGGTCCCGATGAACACGCCGCAGCAGAGCCCGACGGCGGCGTTCTGGGATGCCCACTACGGCCGGCAACCACAGGTCTGGAGCGGGAGCCCGAACGCGATGCTGGTCGACGAGACGGCCGACCGATCGCCCGGGACGGCGCTCGATCTCGGATGCGGCGAGGGCGCCGATGCCATCTGGCTCGCCCGCCAGGGCTGGCACGTCACCGCCGTCGACGTGTCGCAGACCGCCCTCGACCGCAGCGCGCGCCCGCCGAGGCCGCCGGCGTCGACCAGCTCGTCGACTGGCAGCGGCACGACCTCGGCCACACCTTCCCAACCGGCACCTACGACCTCGTCACCGCCCAGTACCTGCACGCGCCGATCGATCTCCCACGCGACCGGATCCTGCGAGCGGCAGCTGCCGCGGTCGCACCCGGCGGCACCCTGCTCGTCGTCGGCCACGCATCCTCGCCGCCCTGGGCGCCGCACCCCGAGTCCCACGGCGCGTTCCCGGATCCCGCCGACACGGCCCAGGCGATCGGGCTGCACGACAACAGCTGGGCGCTCCTCACATGCGAGATCCGCGAGCGGGCGACCACCGACCCGAGCGGCGAGCCGGCGACGGTCAGCGACAGCGTCGTGAAGGCACGCCGCCGGTGAGCATGGCTGTGCGGTGATCCGCGGTCGCCGGGGGCGCCGCCGCCCGGGTCGAGCAACAGAAGCCGCGTTGGCAGACATGGGCCGAGGAGGTGGCGAGATGGGAAGCGGCGCCGTCGATGGCATCGATCTCGGCGTCAGTTCATCGGCGGGGCTCGCCGTCGAGTCCGCGCACGAGGGGCCCCGTACGATCCTCGACCTTCGGGGCGAGCTCGACGTCGCCACGCGTGGGAACCTGCGCGTGACCTTGCGGCGAGCCCTCGCCACGAGTGACGTCGTGGTGCTCGACCTCAGCGGGGGTCACCTGCGTCGACGCCGCTGGCCTCGGCCCTCTGGTCGAGGCGAGCGCGCTCCTCCGGCGTCGGTCGGGCCGGCTGTCCGTGCGCTCGCCGAGCCCGTTGCTGGTCAGGATGCTCGCCATCACCGGGCTCACCGGCCTCCTCGACCGTGAGGCGTGGTCGGACGAACCGCTCGAGAGTGACCCGTGCTCGACGCCGTGGGCCGGAACGGGAGTAGAGCCCGTACCCGGCCCCTACGAGCGACGTCCTGGACGATGGGGAGCGGCCGCGGCGGGAGGCGGCACGAGAGTGATGCGGACGCCGCCGATCGAGATGGCCTCCCCCGCCCCGGATCCGACGCCCAGATCGATGGCGGCCAAGCCGTCCCCGCGCCCGTCGGCGGCGGCCCGGAAGCGGACCGTCCCCCGGTCGAGGGCGATGGTGACGGCGCCGTCGACCACCGTGGCCGCACGGTCGAGGATCGCCGACCAGCGGGCGGCGAGGCGATCGGGGTCGTCCGCCTGCAGCCCGACGGCCAGCAGC
>JACCUL010000336.1 GCA_013811855.1 Acidimicrobiia bacterium | reverse complement strand
GCCCAGAGCTGGTCCTCGAGCACCAGCCCGGCCAGCTCGCCGCCGTCGCCGCGCACGGCGACGGCGCCCGCACCGCCGAGGCGCTGGCGCTGCCAGATCATCGAGTCGGTGTCCATGTCGGTGCCCGTCTCGGCCACGCCGTACCAGGTCAGCTCGCCGACGGTGACGCCGGCCAGCCGCCGGCCGAGTGCGGCCATGGCCAGCTCGCCCTTGGCGTTGGCGGCGATGAAGAACCCGGTCAGCACGAGCCACAGTCCGGGTCGGCCGTCCAGCAGCAGGGCCAGGCCGACGCCGCCGAGCGCCCAGCCGATGATCTGGCCACCGCGGGCGGCCTCGCCCATGGCCCGGTAGCGGTCGCCGTGGCGGGACCAGCGCACGGCGCGCAGGATGCGGCCGCCGTCGAGCGGCGCACCGGGAAGGAGGTTGAAGATTGCCACCGCGCCGTTGACGAACGCCGTCCATCCGAACACCGTGACGACCGCGTCGGGGAGACCGAGGCGGTAGGCGCCGAACGACACGCCGAACGACATCGCGCCGATGCCGAGGCTGGCCAGTGGACCGGCGGCGGCGATCCATCCCTCGGCCCTCGGCGTGGGCGGTTCGGCATCGAGGCGGGCGACGCCGCCGAGTCCCCACAGCACGATGCTGGACGTGCCGACCCCGAACCGTCGGGCGACGACGGCGTGGGCCACCTCGTGGAACAGGATCGAGGCCATGAAGGCTGCCGTGCCGAGGAACGCGGCGCCGATCGGCAGCTGGCCGTTGAGCCCGGCCACGACGAGCAGGGCGACGAGCCCCGCGCTCCAGTGCACCTTCAGTTCGGCGCCGGCGAGCCGGCCGAGTGAGAGCGATCCTGGGAGCATCGTGGGCCTCGGCCAAGGATACGGGTGTTCGCACCCGCCCACATGGCGCGAAGACATGTGACCTCAGTCCGTGTGGGCGCTCACGACGGTCGCGCAGTTGCGGCCGCTGGCGCCCCAGATGCCGGCGCCGGCTCAACGTCCAGGCCGAGCAGATGGCCCACGCCGTCGACGACGTCCTCCCGCTCGTCCGCTGAAAGCCAGGTTCTGAGTCCCAGAACCCGCGATACTTGCCGCGTTCCGCGGATCAGAATCGCTGTGGGGCCAGGCCTCAGACGCCGGCGGCGCTGCCGATGCGGGCGCGGGGATCGGCGGCGACGGCGAACCCGCCGGCCTCGGTGGTGATCACGTGGGCGTGACCGAACCGGGAGTCGAACGACGCCACGACGTCCACCTCGTGCCCGATCGCCGAAAGCGCAGTTCGCCAGGTCGAAGGGGCATGGGCTTCGACGGCGACGATCGGGGGCCTGCGACTGCTCCACGTGTCGAAGCCGGTCTGCGGTCCGCGCAGCACGAACCGGGGCGCGTTGACGGCACCGGCCGGGCTGGCGCGGTGTCCGAAGAGCCGGGCCGCCAACTGCAGCACGATCTGCGGCTGGGCGTCGCCGCCCATCGAGCCGAGCACGGCCGCCAGCTCGCCGTCCCGGGTGGCCAGCACCGGGACCAGCGTGTGCGGTGGTCGCCGACCCGGCGCCAGCTCGGCCGGATGATCGGGCTGCAGGCTGAACCCGAGACCGCGGTTGTGCAAGTTGATGCCGGTCGTCGGTTCCGCCAGCCAGGAGCCGAACCCGGAGGCGTTGGATTGGATCAGGCTCACAGCGAACCCCGACGCGTCGGCCGTACAGAGGTAGGTCGTGTCGCCGTCAGCGGCGGGCACGGACCCGGCGCCGGCTCGACGTCGATCGACCTCGTCGGCGCGCGCCTCGATGGCGGCGACCAGTGCGGCGCCGTCGGCGCGATCGTGCAGCACGTCGGGTCGATCGGACGACGCCACGATCGACGCCGCGACGAGCATCTGCGCCCAGGCCGCGTCGTCGGCATCGTCCGGTAGCTCGAGCGTGTCGACGAGCCGCGCCGCGCCGAGCGCCAGGTAGCCCTGCGAAGCCGGCGGCATGGTGAGGAGCCGGACCCCGAACGCATCGGCAGTAAGGGGGTCGACCCAGTCGGCCTGCACCGTCGCCAGATCGACGTCGGAGAACCAGCCGTCGCCGAGCGCGACGAGCCCTTCACCGAACGCGCCCTCGTAGAAGGCCCGCCGGCCACCGGTGGCGATCGCCTGCAACGTCAGGGCGACCCCGGGCCGGCGGACCGGCCGCGCCGGCGCGACGGCCTGCTCGGCGAGCTCCGCGAGTTGCTGGCGTCCGCGCTCGTCGAGCAGCTCGACCGAGGCCGCCAGCAACGGGCTGGCCAGGAAGCCGTCGGCAGCCAGGCGGGTCGCCGGCGCCAACACCGTGGCGAGATCGAGCCGGGCGAAGCGTTCGTGCAACGCCATCCAGCCGTCGACGCAGCCCGGCACGGTGACGGCGCGGATGTCGTGGCGCATGGGCATCGTGTCGAAGCCGTCGGCCCGCAGCGCGGCGGCATCGGCGCCGGAACCGGCCCGGCCGCTGGCGTCGAGCGCGTGGACATCACCGTCGGGATCACGCACCAGCGCGAAGAGGTCGCCGCCGAGCCCGCACAGGTGCGGTCCCGTCACAGCGATGGCTGCATTGGCGGCGATCGCCGCGTCGACGGCGTTACCGCCTCGGTCGTACATCGCCATCGCCGCCTGGGTGGCGAGCTGGTCGGCGGTCGCGGCGACCGCCTGAACAGCCCGGAGGGAACCGGACGGCACGAGCGTGGTCATCGTCGGCGACCATACGACCTCCTCGCTCGCGCTCCTGAGCGCGCGGTGACCGCGAACCGCCGGCGACCGGTCGGCGTACTGGGGGTGCGGCGCACCCGACAGACAGGTTTGGGGCGTCGTCCACGGAATCAGCCACAGAAGGGACACCACCATCATGGCCAACTCAGTGAAGGGCCTCGTCGATCGGCTCTTCGTCTCGTCCGACAACACGAACATCAGGCTGCAGGCAATCCCCGCCGCGCAGAGCCCGGCCGACGGCTACTTCGCCCTCGAGGTCGGTCACACGAACTACCAGGCGCTCTACTCGCTGGCGTTGTCGGCGGCGATCAACCGCTACCCACTGCTGATCAAGACCCACGGAGAGATCTCGCCGAACGCCAAGGCGCTCATCCAGTACATGGTCGTCGACTGGTAGATCGACGTGGCTGATCGAAGCACCGCACGGTCCCTCGCCGACTTCGCGATCCGGGTCCCGACCCGGCATCCTGCGGCGCACGTCGGCTACGACGCCGAGCGCCACCGCTACCGGCCCGACTACGTACGCCCGCCCGGGTGGGAGATGGAACTGACAGCCATGTTCCCCGGATTGGACGAACCGCCGGCCCGCCCGCTCGGCAAGGAGCTCGAGGGAATCGACGACCACCCGCCAGTGCTCCCGGACAACATCAGGTCCTACACGTGGACGGTGGACGAGATCGGCGGATCGTTCTCGACCACGGTGACCAGACAGCGCGAGATGTCCCAGCCCTGGAGGGTGTGGGTGATGGTGCCGCGCACCGGGTCATACGAGGTCCACCTCTCGGTGCAGACCACGACCGGGCGAATCGAGAACAGCAAGGTCTTCCGGATCCGGGACTCCCTGATGGTCTCGATCGGCGAGTCGATGGCCGCCGGCCAGGGCAACCCGGACGTTCGTAGGGTGCCTTCCGCCTTCCAAGCCGGCAAGTGCAAGCTCACCAAGTTGGCACTGATCCGCCACGCCATCGCCGAGAAGTACGACCAGTGGAAGGAGGAGCTCGTCGACAACGGCGGAATCCTCGGAAAGCGGCTCGCAGTGGAGCTGGAGGTCAACGAAGTCGTGTCGGAGACCGCCGAGGCTCTTGGCGAAGCATTCGTCGACCGGGTCGTTGAATTCGGGCGGCTGCTCTTCGGCGGGTCGAGCGGCCCGAGGCCGCGACCGGCGCGCTGGCAGGAGCCTCGCGCCTACCGGTCGTACCAGTCCGGGCCGGCACGCGCCGCCTACCTGTTGGAGTCCGAGAGCGAGACGCACGCCGATCGGGTCACGTTCCTCTCGTTCGCCCGCTCCGGCGCCACGATCGGAGCCGGGCTGCTCGGACCGCGCACCGACGACGACGAACCGGTCGACGGGTGGGTCGGCAACATCGGCGAGATCCAAGAGGTGGCGAACACCGTCGGCGACCGTCCCATCGACGTGCTGCACATCTCCATCGGTGGCAACGACGTCGGGTTCTCGGCCGCGTTGAGGGATCTCGTCGCGGGGGACTTCCCAACCGGCGTGCTCGCCACCCCGTGGGCGTTGGTCTTCCAGGCGGACAACGACGACGACGCCAGGGGCAACGTGGTCGACAAGGCCGAGGAGGGACTCGACGAGCTCCGAGGGCTGTTCGAACCCGATCGCAGCGGGTTCCCTGCCCTCGCCGCGGCGGTGGCCGAACTGCGCCCACGCCAGGTGTACATCAACGAGTACCCGATCGTCCTGTTCGAACGGATGGACGCGGCCGGCAACCCGATCGACGGCGGCGGCTGTGGGATCTTCTCCGGTCCCGACCTCGACCTATCGCGCGACGACTGGCTGGAGATCAAGAAGCTCGGCACCACGCTCAACCAGCTCATCCGCGATGTCGCCGCAGCCAACGGTTGGATCCTGATCGACGGCATCGAGGAGGCCTTCGCCGGACATGGGTACTGCGCCACACCCGATCCCCGACGTCCTGGCGGGGCGACAGACCGCAGAGGGAGCTACTTCGTCTCGGCCGAGCAGTCCTGCCGGGACCAGGGCGACTTCGAGGGAACGATGCATCCCAACGAGCACGGCCACGAGATGTACGCCGAACGCATCGTCGCCGCCGTCGCCGCCAACGCCGGGCGTCGGGATCGTTGGCTGGTCCCGGCCATGCATGCGATGACATCGCCACGGACCGTCCTGTTCTGAACCCGGCCGTCAACGGATGCGACACGTAACCTTCACTCCGACCGTTGGAGCGACGATGTTCGTGGAATCATCGTTGACCACGTTGGCCGCGCTACTCAGGAACCCCCAACTGCGGCCCCCGTTCGTCGGGCCCGGGCCGCTCGTCGTCGTGTTCGTGCTCGACCTGGCCGAGGTCGACCGCAAGCACGCGGCTCGCGCCACCCGGTTCGCGGTGCAACCAGCCGGGCACGCGGCGCGGAACGTCGAGCGCCGGGTCGCCGCCGACTGGTCGACCGGTTACGTGCTCGGCGGCGGCCTCGATCGCGGGATCCTCGGCCGGCTCGCGTTGGCACGCACCCGAGCCCGCCACGGCGGCGCGGTCGCC
>JACCUL010000285.1 GCA_013811855.1 Acidimicrobiia bacterium | reverse complement strand
ACGCCGTCGCGCACCACCCGGCGCGGCCCGTACACGTCGGCCAGCACGGCTTCCAGGCCGACGACGCGTTGGCTGACCGCCGCCGCCAGGTCGTCGAACGACCGACCGTCGACGAGCAGCGGCACGGGATCGAGCCGCCACGGCCCGCCGGTCGCCAGTTCATTGACGAGGTGCCCGGCACCCGAAGCGGCGATGACGCGATCAGCCTCGGCCTGCCGGCGGGCCAGCGCAGGACGGTCGCGCAGGAACTGTTCGAGGAGCGTGGCGGCGGCCATCACCCGACCCGCAGGTAGCGCTCGGTGATCCGCCGATCGAGCTGGCCGAGCGCCAGCTGCAGCGCATCCATGGCGTCGTCGAGCGCGGCGCCGTCGGTGCTCGCCGCCGTCGACTCGCGCAGCACGGCGCCGACCTCGTCGACCACGTCTTGCGGACCGCCCGGGTCGGGCAACTCGTTGAGCGCCATGCGGATCTCGCGCAGGAGGGCCCGCACGGAACGCGGGAAGCGGTCGTGATCGAGCAGGAAGCGCACCACGAGCGGTCCCTCGATCGGGCTGCGCACGGCACGTCCGTACGCCTGCATGGCCGACACCGAGCGCAGCACGCCCATCCACTGGACCTCGTCGTGCAGATCGGCGTCGTCCTGGCCGGGGTTGTCGCCCATGGCCAGCACGTCGGCGGCTCGCACGCCGAGCACGCGAGTCGTCATGTCGGCCCGCTCGATGGCCCGACCGAGCCGCCACATGGCGTACGCCTCGTCGTGCGACATCGCCGTGGCCAGCACGCCGTCGAGGCGCCGGCTGTCGGCGATGACCCGGCTGAGCAGCCGGTCGCGGATGCGCCGGTCGGTCCCCCGGTCGGCCTCGGCGGTGACGTAGAGGTGCAGGTCGTTGAGCGTGTGCCAGCCGTCGCGCGGGATCGTCTCGCGCGTCGTGCGCAGGTTCTCCCGCGAGGCCGATACGCACGACGTGATGCTGCCCGGGTTCGTGCGGTCGGTGACGAGGAACGCCGTCACCGCTCTCTCGAACGTCGGCGCCGCCCCCTGGTGTTGCGACTGGCTCGGCCCGCCGGGACCCTGGCTCTGGCTCTGGCTCTGGCGCGGCGACGGGGACACGTCAGCCGACGACCGCGACTCGAAGCGGGCCCCGCTTCCGACGACGGCCACCAGCGGCTCCCAGGACACCGGCACGTGGGCCGGCAGGTCGGCCGTCGTCTCGGCGTGGGCGCGCACGATGCGCGCCGTGTCCTCGGCCCGCTCGATGTACCGGGCCGCCCAGTAGATGCGGTCGGCCACTCGCGACAGCAGCATCAATATTGCCCCCAGCCGGCGCCGAGGTCGACGATCCAGGTGTCCTTGCTGCCGCCGCCCTGCGACGAGTTCACGACGAGCGAGCCCTTCGGGAGGGCCACCCGCGTCAGGCCGCCCGCCGTGACGTAACTCGTTGCGCCGGAGAGGATGAACGGGCGCAGATCGACGTGGCGGGGCTCGACGGCCTCGCCGCAGAGCGTCGGCGCCGTCGACAGCTCCAGGATCGGCTGGGCCACCCAGTTGCGCGGGGCGGCCTCGACGGCCGCCGCCGCTTCGGCCAGCTGGGCGTCGGTCGCCCGGTTGCCGATGAGGATGCCGTAGCCGCCGCTCTCGTTGGCCGGTTTGACGACGAGCTCGCCCAGGTTGTCGAGCACGAACCGCCGCTCGTCCTCGTACAGGCAGCGGTACGTGGGCACGTTGGCGATCAGCGGCTCCTCGCCGAGGTAGTAGCGGATCACGTCGGGTACCCAGGCGTAGACGACCTTGTCGTCAGCCACGCCGGCGCCTGGCGCGTTGGCGATGGCCACCCGCCCGGCCTTCCACGCCCGCATCAGACCGGGCACGCCGAGCATCGAATCGGGACGGAAGACCTCGGGATCGAGGAACAGGTCGTCGATGCGGCGGTAGATGACGTCGACGGGCTCGAGGCCGTCGATGGTCCGCATGAACACCCGGTCGTCGTCGGACACGACGAGGTCGCCGCCCTCGACGAGCGTGGCGCCGAGCCGCTGGGCCAGGAACGAGTGCTCGAAGTAGGCGGAGTTGAAGATGCCCGGCGTGAGCACGGCGATCGACGGGTGGCGCACGTTGTCGGCGGCCAGGGACACGAGGAGCTTGTTGAGCTCGTCGGTGTAGGCGTCGACGGGGGCGATGCTCTGGCGGGCGAAGAGCTCGGGGAACGCTCGCTTGGCCACGGCCCGGTTCTCCAGCACGTAGCTGACGCCGGACGGGACGCGCAGATTGTCCTCCAGCACGTACATCGTGCCGTCGGCGTCGCGCACGAGGTCGGACCCGCAGATGTGCGCCCATACGCCGAACTTGGGGTGGACGCCGCGGCACTCCTCCCGGAAATTGGCCGAGCCGGCCAGCAGCTCGGCGGGGAACACGCCGTCGGCGATGATCCGCTGGTCGTTGTAGAGGTCGTCGATGAAGTGGTTGAGGGCGGCAAGTCGCTGGATGAGCCCGCGCTCCAGGGCCGCCCACTCGGTGGCCTCGATGACGCGCGGGATGACGTCGAACGGCCACGCCCGGTCGATGCCGCTGCCGTCGGAGTAGACGGTGAACGTGATGCCCATCGTGAGGATGTCGGCGGCGGCGGCCGCCTGCCGGCCCTTGAGCTCGTCCACCCCGAGGGCGTCGATCGCGCCCAGCACCTCGACCGCCGCCGGCCGCGCCGCCCCGTGCTCGTCGCGCAGCTCGTCCCAGGGGCTCATGGACCGACTGTAAACGTCCCGCCTGGATCGCCGCGGCTTGCCAACTGCTCGTTGCAACCGGCCGGTTCCGGTCGATCGCAACGAGCAGAACGCTGCTTCAGGCCAGGTTGGACGACCGGGGGTAGACGTCGGAAGGGTCGGTGAGGACGTTGACGAGGTACGGGACGCCGCTGGCGAAGGCCCGGTCGAAGGCCGGCCCGATCGCCTCGGGATCGCTGACCGTCTCCCCGCCGCCTCCGAGCGCCGTGACGACCTGGTCGTAGCGGCAGCCGGGCTGCAGGTCGCAGGCCACGTCCCAGCCGTAGATGGCCCGCATCGGGTGCTTCTCCAGACCCCACATGCCGTTGTTGCCCACGACCATCACCACGGGCAGGCCGTGGCGGACGAGCGAGTCGACGTCCATCAGGCCGAATCCGGCGGCACCGTCACCGAGCAGCACTACGACCTGAGCCTCGGGCCGCGCCACCCGGGCGGCGATGGCGTAGCCGATGCCGTTGCCGAGGCAGCCGTACGGCCCGGTGTCGAGCCAGCACCCGGGTCGGTGGACCTCGACGAACTTGCCCGCGTAGGAGGCGAAATCTCCGCCGTCGCAGATCACGACGGCGTCGGGTTCCAGCCGCCGGCGCAGCTCGCCGTAGATGCGGCTGGGCTTGATCGGCTCGGCTGTTGCGGCGAGCAGCGCCGTCTCCGCGGCCCGGCCAGTGTCCTCGGCGGCGCGCAGCTCGGCGATCCACGCGCCGTGGTCGGTGCGCCGGCCCGTGTGTTCGGCCAGACCGCGCAGCGTGGCGG
>JACCUL010000261.1 GCA_013811855.1 Acidimicrobiia bacterium | reverse complement strand
CGGGCGATGGCCAGCGCGGCGCACGACACGCCCGAGCCGATCCCCACGACGAGCACGGTCTGGCCGGCGTGCAGCCTGGCCCGGCGCAGCATCCGATAGGCGGTGAGTGAGGCCAGCGGGTACGCCGCGCACTCCTCCCACGACCGGCCGCCCGGGCGGGCGACGACGTTGCGGCCCGGTGCCACGGCGTGGCTGGCGTGACCGCCCCACGTGTGCTCGCCATAGATGGTGAACCCCGGGCCCATCGGGCTGTCGTTGCCGAGCGTCACGATGTCCTCGACCGGCGACACGCCCGGGTTGACGACCACCTCGTCACCGACCGCCACCGCGGTCACGTCATCGCCGACGGCGTCGACCACGCCGGTGACATCGCAGCCGGGGACGTGCGGCAGCGGGGGTCTGGGGAGGCCGCGGGTGACCCAAAGGTCCATGTGGTTCAGGGCGCTGGCGACGACCCGGATGCGCACGTCGTCGGGTCGGAGCGCCGGCAGCTCGATCTTCCCCCAGCGGTAGGAGCCCGGTGACTCGTCGAGGATCCACGCGTCGATCGGCATCGCGTCCATCGGCTCAGGCATACACGATCACGTGGTCGGGGCGCACCGTGACGGCGAGCGACCGGACCCGACCCCGTTCGACGCCGTCGACCCAGAGCGCGGTCGGGTGGTCGAGGTCCCACGACGCCGCCGTCGTGCGCGTCGTGCGGATCGACGGGTGGGGGACGTGGGTGCCCGTCGGCAGCCGGCGCCACGCCTGCCATCGCGCCCGCACGGACATCGCCGTGTCGACTTCGACGACGTCGAGCAGGCCGTCGTTCGGGTGGGCCCGCGGCGCGAGGTCCCACCGGCCGAGGTGGTCGACGTTGGCGACGGCGACGATCGGACCGCGCCACCAGCCGGTCCGCCCCGGCGAGCGGGCGACGACGTGGGCCACGGCGATGAACCCTTCCCCGTCGGCCCGCCCTTCGATGATGTCGAGGGGCAGCTCGCGCACCTGCCCGTCGGAGGCCGCACCACCGAGTGAGGCCAGCAGGTCCCCGCCGACGATCCGGATGGGGCGGCGCTCGCCGGCTTCGACGAGGCGGGCGAGGTCGGCGTCGGACGTGACGGTGACGAGGTCGTCCGGCGGCGGGACCGTCTCACCCCACGGCTGGCCGCGGCGGATCGTCACGGCCCTTCGGCGGCCAGGTTCGCCACGCCGGCGACGCCGTCGGCCACCACCCCGCGATAGGCCGCGTCCGCCACCTCGGCGGCCCGCTGGCGCGTCGTCGGATCGGGCGCCACGAGCGCCACCTGGCGGGCCAGGTCGACGAGCTGCTTCATCGTGCGCACGAAGTCCCCTCCCGTCAACTCCTCGTCGGCGACGACGTCGGCCAGGTCGTCGCCGGCCACCCACCCGTACGCGGCGGCGACGAAGCCGGGGTCGGGCGGACGGTGCTCGCCCAGCTCGCTGGCCCGTTCGTCGGCGGCCACCTCGTCGCTCACCGCCACGACGGAACGCCACCGAGCCGTGATCTCCCGGCTCGGGAACCACGGCGGTGCCGGCGGGTCGGGGCTGCGGTGCTCGTAGACGAACGTCGACAGCAGCCCGGCCAGCTCGGTCGCGCCGAGTCCGTCGAGGACGCCGCGACGTAGGCACTCGGCGACGAGCAGGTCCTCCTCGTGGAACAAGCGGGCGAGCATCCGCCCCGCATCGGTCAGCGCCCACTCGCCGGCGGGGCCTTCGCCGATGGCGACGTAGCCGCGGCGGGCCAGGATGGCGATCACGTGGTCGAAGTCGCGGGCCAGGGATTGGTTGTGGGTCTCGACGCGACCAGTCAGCTCGATCAGCTCGCGCTCCAACCGCTCGGCTTGCCCGGCGGCGCGCATGCGCGCACGAAGGTCCGGATCCCGCTCGACGGGATGGAGCGGGTTGGCGCTCTCGTCACGCGCCGCGTCCGGTCGCCGGCGAAGGCCGGTCGCCTTGGCGCCACCGAGGGCGCGGGCCACCTCCCTGCGGTAGCCGGTGAGGTGGGGGTTGAACGACGTCGGCAGGCGCACCGTGGCGGTCACGTGCGGCGTCTCGTCGAAGTCGTCGTTCGTCAGCAGGAGCAGGTCGGCCCGCTTGGTGACCGTGGTCAGCCGCATCCCGCCCTTGCGGTGCGCGGCGGCGACGACGGCGACGGGCCCCTTGTATCGGCCCTTGGCGGCGTGGATGACGTCGCCGGGGCGCAACCGGACCAACGCCGTGGTGATTGCATCGGCGCGCCCGCGGCGGGCCAGCCGACGCTCCTCGTTGGCCCGGCGGTGCGCCCAGATGTCGCCGTAGGGGCTCTCGGCCCCGTCGCGCGCCGCGGCGAGTGCGGTGCGGGTCCGTTCGATCCGCGCCTCCAGTCGCACGACGTCGCGGTCAGCCTGGTACTGCGCGAAGGACAGGTTGAGCAGGTGGTGGGCCTGTTCGGTCGAGTAGGAACCCACGAGGTTGGCGGCCATGTTGTAGGTCGGGCGGAACGCCGAGCGCAGGTGGAACGTCCGGCTGGCGGCCAGCGCGGCGACCTGCTCGAAGGGGACGAACGGGCTCCACAGCACGACGGCGTGCCCTTCGTCGTCGATGCCTCGCCGGCCGGCGCGCCCGGTGAGTTGTGTGTACTCGCCCGGCGTCAGCGCTTCGTGGTGATCGCCGGTGAACTTGGTCAGCTTCTCGATGACGACCGTGCGGGCCGGCATGTTGACGCCGACGGCCAGCGTCTCGGTGGCGAACACCGCCTTGGTCAAGCCCTCGATGAAGCAGGCCTCGACCGCTTCCTTGAAGGCCGGCACCATCCCGGCGTGGTGGGCGGCGATGCCCGCCTCCAGCCGGGCCAGGAACTCGTCGAACCCGAGCACGTCCAGGTCGTCGGCGCCGAGGCCAACCAGCCGGACCTCGACGATGGCCTGGATGCGGGCCCGCTCGTCGGCGTCGGTCAGGCGCAACCCGGCGGCCAGGCACGATCGGGCCGCCTCCTCGCACTGGTTGCGGCTGAAGATGAACAGGATGGCCGGCAGCAACCCGCGGGCGGCGAGCAGCTCCACCGTCTCGACCCGCCCCGGCGGGTACAGGACCCGTCGCCCACTTCCCCGCACGGGTCGCTCGATCCGGCCTCGCCCTCGGCGGATGGCCGACGCGTCGATGCGGGCGGCGTCGGGGTTGGGGCGGCCACCGACGAACGTCTCCATCAGGTGCACCCGGTCGTTGGTGCGGTCGCCGACGAGGTAGCGGTCGTGGAGCGCGACGGGTCGGCGCAGCTCGATGACCGGCGTGGTCGGGCCCCGCACCGTCTGGATCCACGCCGCCAGCTCGTTCGTGTTGCTCACCGTCGCCGAGAGGCACACCAGCTGGACGTGCGCCGGCAGGTGGATGATGACCTCCTCCCACACCGGTCCGCGGTAGGTGTCCTGCAGGAAGTGCACCTCGTCGAGCACGACGAGCCCGAGCTGGGCCAGCCCGGGCGAGCGACCGTAGATCATGTTGCGCAGCACCTCGGTCGTCATCACCACGACGGGTGCGTCGCCCTGGATCGAGTTGTCGCCTGTCAGCAGCCCGACCTCGTCGGGGCCGTAGCGCTGGCGGAGGTCGCGGAACTTCTGGTTCGACAGGGCCTTCAGCGGCGCCGTGTAGAAGGCCCGGCGTCCGGACCGGCGGGCGAGTTCGATGCCGTGCTCGGCCACGACCGTCTTGCCGCTTCCGGTGGGCGCGGCCACGACGACGTGGTGCCCCTGGTCCAGGGCGGCGACGGCGTCGAGTTGGAACTGGTCGAGGGCGAACGGGTAGGCCGGGCCGACCGCGGCCGAGCCGACGGCGGTCACGTGGCCGCTCGGGCCTTCCGCTTGCGTCGCTGGGCGATGACCCCGATCCCGATGGAGACGAAGTAGAGCACGAGCATCGGCCCGGCGAGGGCCAGCATCGAGATCGGGTCGCCCGACGGCGTGATCACGGCGGCCACGAGGGTGATCCCGACGATCGCGTACCGCCAGCCCCGCAACAGCTGCTGCGGGGTGACGACGCCCACCAGCTGCAGGAAGACGGTGAGGACAGGAAACTCGAAGCCGACCCCGAAGGCGGCGACCATCAGGAAGACGAGCCGGACGTAGCGGCTCACCTGGAACACCTGGCCGACGTCGTCACCGCTCCAGGCGATCAGAAACTCCAGCGCTTTCTCGAGGGTCAGGTAGGCGAGCAGCCCGCCGAGCGCGAACAGCAGCACCGCGCTCAGGATGAACGGGACGGCGTACTTCTTCTCCTTGGCGTGTAGCGCCGGCACCACGAAGCGCCACACCTGCCACAGCACGACCGGCATGGCCAGGATGAGCCCGCCGTAGCTGCCCAGGCGGAGGCGGGTGGAGAAGCCCTCGATCGGGTCCAGCGTGAACAGCTGCGGGTTGCCGTCGGCGTCGAGGGTGATCTCGCCGCAGAACTCCGGGCCCTTGCTGCGGCACAGGTTCTCGTACGGGCCGGTGAGGAAGTCGAGCACCTGGTCGTAGAAGGCGACGATCAGGATGGCGAACAGGGCGATCGCCAGCACCGAGCGGATGATCCGTACCCGCAGCTCGCCCAGGTGGTCCGTCAACGTCATGGCGTCGTCGGGCGTCTTCAGCCTGGGGCGCCCTGGCGCGCCCCGCCGCAATGCCGGGCTCATGGTTCGGGGGCCTCGTTGCCGTCGTCGTCGACGCTGTCGTCGCCGGCCGGGCGCACCGGGTCGACCCGCCGGGCGGTGTCGCCCCCTCCGAGCGTGCGCAGCACCAGCTCGTCGTCGCTCAGCGGCTCGTCGTCGACGTCCTCGTCATCGTCGAGCCCGTCAGCGTCGTCGTCGTCGACGACGCCGACATCCTCGGTCCCCGGCGTCAGCGTCGGTCGCGCCCGGTTCGCCGTGGCCGGCCGGGTGTCACCGTCGTCGTCGAAGCGGGCCGCCTTGCGCAGCAGATCGGCAGTGTCGCGCATCTCCTTCATCGGCTCGTCGATGACGGATCGCATCTCGGCCTGGAACGTGGAGCCCATCTTGCGCAACTCGGCGTAGGCCTTGCCGGCTCGCCGCAGGGCTTCCGGGAGCTTCTCAGGCCCGAGCACGACCAACGCCAGCAACAGGATCGCGATGATCTCGCTGCCGGACAGGTTGAACACCGGGGCAGTCTAGGAAGCGCGGACTGCGACGGCGGGGCCGCCCGTTGCAGCTGACATCCTCTCGGGGTGCAACAGCGGCTGCCGTCGAAGCTCGACCGCCCGATCGCGTTCGCCCACCGGGGAGCCCGTGCGCACGCGCCCGAGAACACGCTGGACGCCTTCGAGCTGGCACTCCGACTCGGCGCCACGGGCCTCGAGAGCGACGTGTGGCTGACGGCCGACGGCGTGGCGGTGCTCGACCACGACGGCGTGGTGCGCGTCGGTCGGCGCAAGCGCCCGATCGCCTCGCTGGCCCATCGTCAGCTGCCGTTGCACATTCCGTCGCTGGCCGAGCTGCTCGAGCGCTGCGGCACCGATCTTCACCTGTCACTCGATCTCAAGGGCGAGGCCAGCGGACCGGTCGTCGTGGAGACCGTCAGGGAGGCTGCGCCCGATCTCGTCGAGCGGCTGTGGCTGTGCCACCCGCACCTCGACGTCCTGCGCGCCTTGCGGCCGCTCGACGCCGACGTGCGGCTGGTCGAGTCGACCCGCCTGTCCCGGCTGCGCGAGGGCCCCGAGCGACGGGCGGCGACCCTGGCGGCCGACGGCATCGACGCCGTCAATCTGCACCACACCGACTGGAACGGTGGGCTGACGACGCTGTTCCACCGCTTCGAACGGATCTGCTTCGCGTGGGACCTGCAATTCGAGCACGTCCTGCGGCCGGCCGTGCGCATGGGCCTCGACGGCCTGTACAGCGACCACGTCGACACGATGGTGGAAGCCATCCGCCTCGAGCTTGGGACGACGTGATCGCGGGTCGTCAGTGTTCGGCTAGAGCCACTGAGAGTGCCCGGACGGCCAGAAGACGACGAAGGCCCGGCCGACCAGGTCGTCTTCGTCGATGGGGCCGAGGTCGCGGCTGTCCATCGAACCACCGCGGTTGTCGCCCATGACGAACACCGATCCGTCGGGCACCGGCGTCGGGACCTGATCCCGACCGCAGGTCTCCGGATCGGTCGCCGCGGCGTCCAGGTACGGTTCCTCGAGGACCTGGCCGTCGATGAAGACCTGGCACGAGCGGACCTCCAACGTTTCGCCGGGCAGCGCGACGACCCGCTTGATGAGGTCGCGCTCGGTCGTGCCGCCGATCTCGTGCAGCACGACCACGTCGCCGCGGTTGGGGTCGTGCAGTCGGTACGAGAGCTTGTTGACGAAGACGCGGTCGTCGTCGTGCAGGGTCGACGTCATGGAGGTCCCGTCGACCACGAAGTGGGCGAGCACGAACGTGCGCACGAGGAAGGCGACGAGCAGCGCGACCACGATGACGACGATCCAGTCGATGAGGGCGCGGTGGCGCGACGGTCGCTCGTCGTCGTCGCCGCCCTCGTCGTCTGTGTCCGTCGCCTCGTCGCCGGCCGCCGGGGGTTCGCCATCGACGTCGTCGCTCCACTCGTCACCGTCGGGCCCGGTGCCCCGGCCGAGACGCAGGTCCCAGAGGTCGATCCCGTGCGGATCGGTGTCGTCGTCCTCACTGCGTCGTGTCACCTCGCCCCGCTCGCTCACAGCGACTCGATCAGTTTCTCGACGCGCTCGTCGCGGCTCTTGAACGGGTCCTTGCAGAGCACCGTCCGCTGGGCCTGATCGTTGAGCTTGAGGTGCACCCAGTCGACGGTGTAGTCGCGCTTGCGTTCCTTGGCCCGACGGACGAACTCGCCCCGCAAGCGCGCCCTCGTCGTCTGCGGGGGGATGTCCGTGGCGGTCTGGATGTCGGCGTCGGTGCACAGCCGCTCGACCATCCCGCGGTCCTGCAGCTTGTAGAACGGGCTCCGGCTGCGCGACACGTCGTGGTACTGGAGGTCGAGGAGTTGAACGCGCGGGTGGCCGAAGGGCAGGTCGTGGCGCTCCCGGAACGCCTCCAGCAGCTTGAACTTGATGACCCAGTCGATCTCGCGGTCCAGCTTCATCGGGTCGTTCTCGATGATCGAGATGCAGTGCTCCCACATCTCGAGGGCCCGCTGCTCGAGCGGCGGGAAGCCCTTCGTCTCGGCGTACCGCAGCGCCCGGTCCAGGTATTCACGCTGGATGTCGAGCGCGCTGACCTCGCGACCGTTGCCGAGGCGCACGGTACGGCGACACGTCGTGTCGTGGCTGATCTCGCGGATGGCCCGGATCGGGTTCTCCAACGTCATGTCGCGCAGCACGACGCTGCGGTCCTCGAGCATCCGCAACATGCATGCCGCCGCCCCCACCTTGAGGAACGTCGTGTACTCGCTCATGTTCGAGTCACCGACGATCACATGCAGGCGGCGGAAGCGCTCCGCGTCGGCGTGCGGCTCGTCGCGGGTGTTGATGATCGGCCGGCTGCGCGTGGTGGCCGAGCTGACGCCCTCCCAGATGTGCTCGGCCCGCTGGGCGATCGAGTACGTGGCCCCGCGGGCGGTGTGGAGCACCTTGCCGGCGCCGGCATAGATCTGGCGGCTGACGAGGAACGGGATGAGCACCTCGGCGTAGTGGCCGAGGTCGTCGTGACGGCTCGTGAGGTAGTTCTCGTGACAGCCGTAGCTGTTGCCGGCCGAGTCGGTGTTGTTCTTGAAGAGGTAGATGGTGCCGCGGATCGACTCCTCGGCGAGGCGCTGCTCCGCCGACTCGACGAGCGACTCGAGGATCCGCTCCCCCGCCTTGTCGTGCACGACGAGCTCGTACAGCGAGTCGCATTCGGGCGTCGCGTATTCGGGGTGCGAGCCGACGTCCAGGTACAGCCGGGCGCCGTTCTGCAGGAACACGTTGGAGCTGCGACCCCAGCTGACCACCCGCCGGAAGAGGTAGCGGGCGACCTCGTCCGGGCTCAGCCGCCGCTGCCCGCGCAGCGTGCACGTCACGCCGTACTCGTTCTCGAGGCCGTAGATGCGCCTCTCCATGCGGCGGAGGTTACCGGTGGGCCGCGGCGGCAAAGCGGCACGGATTGGCCTCTACGGTGGGCCGATGGCTGGCTACTCGGAGAGGCCGCTGGTCCGCAAGCTCGGGATCAAGCCCGATCACCGGCTGGTGGTGATCGACGCGCCGCCGCGGTGGTCGCTGGCCGCGCTGCCACCGGGCGTCGAGGTGACCGAGGTGACGAGCGGTTCGGCCGTCGATGGCGCCGAGGTTGTGGTCGTGTTCGTGCGGGCAGCCGCGCATCTGCCCGCGGTCCTGGCGCTCGGCCCTGCCGTCTTCCCGGACGGGATGATCTGGGTCGCCTGGCCGCGCAAGGCCGGCGCCCACGTCAGCGACGTCACCGAGCAGGCCATCCGTGACACCGTGCTGCCCGTCGGGCTGGTCGACGTGAAGGTGGCGGCGCTGGACGACGACTGGTCGGGGCTCAAGGTGGTGTGGCGGAAGGAACGGCGCTCCGGTCCCCCGCCGTCCACCTGAACCGCGCCGTGGCGCCTGGTGGTCGCTGGAGGAACGCGTCCAGATGTCGGGGATCGACGACGGCGATCACGGGGTAGCCGCCCGTCGTCGGGTGGTCCCGGGACATGACCACGGGCTGTCCGTCGGCCGGCACCTGGACGGCCCCGGTGACGAGCCCTTCGCTCGGCAGCTCGTCGTCCACGGCCCGCCGCAACCGTGCGCCGGCCAGGCGCACGCCGACCCGGTTGCTGGCGGGGCCGACGGCCCACGTCGTCGAGACGAGGTCGGTCAGCGCCTCGGCGGTGAACCAGTCCGCCCGCGGCCCCGGCCACACGACGACGTGG
>JACCUL010000256.1 GCA_013811855.1 Acidimicrobiia bacterium | reverse complement strand
GGCGACGACGCCGCCGTCTCCGGCGTGGCCGAAGACGGTGAACCCGCGGTGGCAGCCTCCGTCATCGACGTTCCGCCCGCCGATGGTGGTTCGCCGCTCGAAGATTGCCCGCCACCGCCGCCACATGCGGCGATGGCGAGCAACCCGATTCCCGCCGCAGTGGCGACGAGGTGACGCGTCCGTCGTGCTTTCACCCCGTCACCAGATCCTGCTGGTATCAGCGTGTCGCGGGAACGGTCGGCATCTGCATCGGCTGACCGGGGGTGTACGCCATGTCGACGGGGGCAAAGACCTCCGGGACCGGGTACATCCCGAGCACGAACGTCAGCACCGCCATGTGCTGGCGATCGATCGGCTGGATCGAGCCGGCCAGGGCGATGCCGGCCTCGGACTGCAGCGAGCCGAGGGCCGAGAGGTACGTGGCGGCGGCGATCGACTCGAGCGTCAGCGCCAACTGGGCGGCGCCGACGACGTCGGTGACCATGCCGAACATCTCGTTGACCTGTGCCGCGAGGTCGGCCGGCGGTTCGGTGACGGCCGGGCGGCCGGCGCCGGTGAGCACGCCGTTCCACGCGTCGAGGGCCTCTTGGTGCTGGCCCTGGACGACGGTCACGAACTCGCCAACGGCCGGCGGCACGTCGCCGAGCGAACCCGCACCGGCGGCGTCGAGCGCCGCTCCGTACGTGTTGACGGCGAGCACCTCGAGGCTGGCAGCCACGGCGGCGATGTCGAGGTCGCCGTCGGGGACGGCCTGGCTCGGAGCGACGGCCGGGGTCGCCCGACGCTCGGTCTGGCGGCCGGATGTACCGGTCGCGGCGGCGGCGGTACCGCGGACCACGGACCGGTCGGACCGCTGGGCGGTCACGGCGGCCAGGACAGCGGCGAAGCCACCGGCGGCGGCGGCGAACATGCCGCGGCGGGGAAGGCTGGAGCCCGACTCATTCGTCGGTTCGAGCTCGACCTTTTCGATGTTCTCGTTGATCTCGGTACTCATCAGAGTGCTCCCTCCTCGGGCGGGCTGGCCAGGTTCGGCTTTTCGAAGGCGTTGGGGAACGACACACTGCCGGCGGCCGCGGGCAGCGCGGCGACGTCGGTCGGGATCGCGATCAGCTCCGGCACTCCGCCTTCGATCAGGGCCTGGACGGCCCGCAGCACGGCGAGGTGCTGGGACTCGACGCCCATGACGCTGGCCATGAGAATGCGCATGTTGCCGTCGCTCAGCAGCGTCATGTTGGCGAGGTACGTGTCCATCGCCACCTCCTCGATCGTGGCGGCCAGCTTGGCCACGGCCAAGGCGTCGGTCAGGCTCGGCTTGGCGTCCTCGACGATCGGCGTGTACTTGGGGTTCGTGCCGTCCTGCCGCTCGCCACCGAGGTCCTCGGTCTGCGAGTTGAACGCGGCACTGTGCTCGGCGTGCTGCATCATCGTTGTCTCGGCGAACGCCTTGACGACGGCGTTCTCCTGGATGAAGGGCAGTTCGAGGGCGGCGCCGTACGTGGCGACAGCCAGGTTCTCCAGCGACGAGGCCGTCTGGAAGATCTGGATGTCGACGTCGGTGCCGGCCTGGGCCGGGGTGGCGGCGATGGCGGCCACGCGCTGGCCGAAGGTGGTGGCGAGCAGGCCGCTCGAGGCCAGGACGCCGACGCCGAACCCGCCGGCCTTGAGCAGCTTGCGCCGCCCGAGCTCGTAGTCACGGATGCGGTCGAGGTCCGGCGTTCGCCCTGCGCGGGCGGCGCCGATGTCACGAAGCTCGGGGCGGGTGGCGTGGGCGGCGCGGAGCGCTTCGGACTGCAAGTCCTGCGACTCCTCGATGAGCAGCCTCATCGCTCGATCGTCGACGGTCATGGGTTGGGACCTCCAGCGGGGTTGGGGGGTATGTGCGAAGGTGTTCGCAGCCGCCCTGTGCCCGGATTGGACGGATGTCACATGTGTGATCATTCGCGGTCAGTTCTCGACGACGATCTCGGCGTTCATCGACGGGTGGATGCCACAGATGTACGGGAACGTGCCGGCCTCCTCGAACGTGAAGCTGAAGCGGTCGCCGGTCTCGATGCGCTCGCTCTCGAACGATCCGTCGTCGGCGACGACGGTGTGGGCGAACGAGTCGTTGTTGACCCACTCGACGATCGTCCCGACCGGGATCGTCAGGGTGTCGGGATCGAAGTCGAAGTCGACGATCTCGATGGTCATCGCGCCGTCGTCGGGCGCATTCGTGGTCGGCGGTGCGCCGGCCGTCGTGTTCGGCGCGGCTTCGGTCGTCGGGGGCGCGGGGACCGTCGAGGCGCCGGGTCGGCCCGTCGTCGCCGGCCCGCCGGCCGTGCTCGGCGTGCTGCATCATCGTTGTCTCGGCGAACGCCTTGACGACGGCGTTCTCCTGGATGAAGGGCAGTTCGAGGGCGGCGCC
>JACCUL010000253.1 GCA_013811855.1 Acidimicrobiia bacterium | reverse complement strand
CGCTCACCGGTGCGGTGACCGATGCCGGGACCAGTGCGCCCATCGCGGGGGCGACCATCACCGCCGCCTCACCGGCGTTCACGCCCTCGGGCACCGCCGACGAGATCGGCGACTACACCATGTTCCTCCCCGCCGGCACATACACGGTGACCGCCGACGCCTTCGGGTACGAGACCGTCGCCGTGCCGGGCGTCGAGATCGTCCAGGACGAGACCACCACGCTCGATCTCGCCGTGGAGGCACTCCCCCGCTTCACCGTCTCGGGTCGCGTGACGAGCGCCGAGAACGGGCGCCGGCTCAGGAACGTCGCGGTGTCGGCGGTGGGAACCCCCGTCCCGCCGGCGACGACTGATCGAAACGGGCACTACGAGCTCGTGCTGCCCCTCGGGACCTACACGCTCGCGGCCAGCCAGGGCGGCTGCCTGGAGGTGGGGACCGCGGAGGTCGAGCTCATCGACGACGTCACCGTCGACTTCGTCCTGGGGCGCAAGCTCGACCGGTTCGGACACGGCTGCCGGTTGGTGCCCTTCCGCTGGGGACGGGCGCGCCACCAGACAGCGCTCTTCGGGGACGACGTGTACGGCCGCCTGCACCTGCCCGAGGCAGTCACGTTCTACGGCGAGGAGTACACGGAGCTCTTCGTTGACAGCAACGGGCTCGTCACCTTCGTCGATCCCGAGTTCAGCGAATTCTTCAACACCGAGATCCCCAATCCGGACCCGCCCAACGCCGCCGTCTACGCCCTCTGGCAGGATCTCGTGGTGGACGGGCCGGCCGTGGTGCGCTACGGGTTCCGCAGCGCCGGGCGACGACCGTTGGCGACGATCGAGTACCAGGACGTCCGAGCGTTCGGCGGCCGCGCCGCCGGCGACTTCCAGGTGAAGCTGTTCGCCAACGACGCCGCCGAGATCCACTGGGGCGAGGGGATCGACGACCTCAACGCGGGGAGCGGCGCCACGATCGGCATCGAGAACGGCGACGGCACTGACGCGCTGCAGTACGGGTTCCGCCAACCGCTCGCTCCCTCGGGGCGCGCCATCCGCTTCGAGGTGATGGCCGACGCAACAATCGCTGGCGTCGTGACCAACGCCAACGACGGTCTCCCGGTCGAAGGTGCCGAGGTCGTCGCCTCTCCCGGGGGCCAGCACGCGGTCACCGACGCCGAGGGGCGATACACGCTGCAGGTCATCAATGGTTCCTACGAGGTCACGGCCTCGGCCGAGGACTACGTGACGGCCACCGAGTCGGTCACGCTCGGGATCGGCGAGATCGCCGAGATCGACTTCGCCCTGGCCGCGGCACGCCTCGAAACGGCGCCGGCTTCGATCGAGGCGACCGTCCAGCTCGCCGAGACGACGACCGCCGCGTTGTCGATCGCCAACACCGGCTCCGCCGCCCTCGAGTGGGAGGTGCGCGAGCGGGAGACCGGCGTGACCCCGCCGGAGCTGCCGCCCGCTCCGACCCTGGACGGCGAGCCGATCGTCCATCCTCTCGAATGGGCGCCGTTCGCCTTGCCGAAGGGGGCGCGCGTGGAGCGGGTGCCGGGGCCGACCTTCGACGGACCACTCGACGAGATCATCGACGATCCCGACGACGACGCCGTCGCCCCACCGGAGATCACCACGGTGAGCGGGGCGTCCGACGGCGCGGAGATGTCGGTGCAAGTCGACTTCGCGGCGCCACCGAGCGAGCTCGGCGGGTTTGTGTTCCTCGACGTCGACCAGGACCCGAACACCGGCCTGCCGGCCGAGGCGCTCTTCGGGCTGCCGACCCAGGACGTCGGCATGGAGGCGTTCGCCGACATGTTCTCGGCGCTCGACGGCACGGTGTTCATCGTCGACGCGCTCACATTCGACCTGATCGCCGAGATCCCGAGCGAGGTGGAGGGGTCCTCCGTCCGCTTCGACGTTCCGCTGGCGACGATCGGCGACGACGACGGCGCGCTGGACGTGGCCATGGTGCTCGGTGACTTCTCCCAGCCCACCGACTGGGCGCCCGACATCGGGCACGGCACCATCGAGCCGTTCCGCGACGCCCCGTGGATGTCGCTGGATCCCGTCGCCGGCAGCACCGAGCCGGGCGCCACGTCCGACGTCACTGTCACGCTCGGCGGCCCGGACGTGGCTCCGGGGACATACGAAGGTGACGTGGTGGTGGTCGCCAACGATCCGCGCACCCCGCAGGTCCGCATCCCGGTCGTCCTCGAAGTGCTCCTCCCAGAGGACTACGGGGCGCTGCGGGGAACGGTGACCGATTCGCTCAGCGGTGAACCGGTCCCCGGGGCGACGCTCACCCTCGCCTCGTACCCACCGTTTGAGACCACCAGCGGTGACGACGGCACCTACCTGCTGTTCGGACCGGAAGGCACCGCGGACCTTCGGGTGGCGGCCGACGGGTATCTGCCGTCGACCGTCACGGCCACGATCGTCGCCGGGTCGCAGACGACGCTCGACATCGTGCTCGATCCGGCCGTGCCGGTCGCCGTGCTGGAGGCCGAGCCGCTGGAGTTCACGCTGTCCGCCGGCGGGACCGACGAGGGAGAGGCCGTGCTCCGCAACGAGGGCTTCGTCGACCTCGAGTTCGAGACGGCGGAGATCGACGTCGCAACGGCGGTCGGTTCCGAGGCGCGCCGACTCCCCGCCGGCGTCACGTCCCGCGTCGCCCCGGAGGGACGCGCCGCAGTGCCTGTCGAGCCGCACGAAGCGGGAGGCCCGGTGCTGCTCTTCCAGGACGCCCTGCCCTGGGGCAGCGACGCCATGCAGGAGGTGCTCGAAGCCGACGGCGTGCCGTTCGACCTCGCTGGCTCCGACCGGATGGACAACATCGACCTGACCGCCTACCAAGCGGTGATCGTCGCCAACGACCAGCCGCCACAGTTCTACGC
>JACCUL010000252.1 GCA_013811855.1 Acidimicrobiia bacterium | reverse complement strand
GGCGACGACGGGCGCCCGATCGCCGCCGTCGATCCCGACAGCGAGGCCGGACGGGTGTTCCACGAGCTCGCCGAGCGCGTCGCCGTCGAGCTGCGCCCGAACAAGGTGTTCAGCCCGGCCCTCAAGGTCGTCTGAGCGTTCCGGCCGTCGCTCGAGCACGATCCGCGAGCGCGCGAACGGTCGGCCGTTAGCGTTCGCGCGGTGACCGAACACGGATCGATCCCACCGCCACCCCCGCCAGGGCTGACGCCGCCGCCCGGCTACGTCGGCTACACCCCGACGCCGTCCGCGCAGGTGCCACTGCGGCGCGTCGGCGGTCTGCGCACGGCGATGCTCGTGCTGCTCGGCGCGTACGTGCTCGTCGCCGTCATCCAACTCGTGCTGCTGCCGAGCGTGTTCGACGCCGCCGAGACGTTCCTCGCCGGCGGCAACCGGAGCGAGTTCGAGGACGATATCGCCGGCTTCGGGGCCGTCGGCCTGCTGACCGGCGCCCTGTCGATCGCCGTCATCGTGCTGACGATGATCTGGCTGTACCGGGTCGTCAGCAACCACGTCGCCCTCGGACGAGCCGTCACCTGGAAGCCGGGCTGGGCCATCGGCGGATGGTTCGTGCCCCCGCTCGTGCTCTACATCGTCCCGATGCTGCTGCTGCGCGAGACGTGGAAGGCGTCCGACCCGACGGTGCCGCCCGGCGACCAGCGCTGGAAAGCGACCCGGGAGCACCCGATGCTCTGGGTGTGGTGGGTGTTGTACGGCCTGGTGCCGATCGTCTTCATCGTTGGCGGCGTCACGTTCGGCAACTTCAGCAACGACATGGAAGATCTCGCCAAGCGGCTCGACGACCAGCAGCTGATGAACACCGCCCAGATCGTCGCCGGCGTGTTGGCCGCTGGTGCGTGGGCGTTCGTCGTGCGCGGCATCACGGCCCGCCACACCGACCTGACCGGCGAACAGCGCAAGCGGTGAGGTCGTACCTGGTCCGCCACGCCAAGGCGGGCCAACGGGATCGCTGGGAGGGCGCCGACGCCGAGCGCCCCCTGTCGATCGCCGGCCGAGCCCAGGCCGAGGCGATCGCCGAACGGCTCGTCGGTGTCGCCTCCGGCGTGCTGGTGTCGAGCCCGTTCGTGCGCTGCGTGCAGACGTTGCAGCCCCTGGCGGCCCGCCTCGACGCCGACGTCGTCACGGACGCCCGCTTGGGCGAAGGGGCCACGATCTCGGACGCGCTGGCGGTGCTCGCCGAGGCCGGCGATGGAGCGGTCCTGTGCAGCCACGGCGACGTCATCCCCGACGTCGTCGGCGCGCTGGTCCGCCGCGGCCTGCAACTCACCACGCGGCCGCTGTGGAAGAAGGGCGTCATCTGGACGCTCGACGGTGACGGCGACGGCTACGTGGAAGCCGGCTCCGAGCGGCCGGTCTGAGGACTCGCTGCCGCTTCGGAGGCGGTCAGCGAGGTACGGCGGCGTCGAGGTGGGCCAGGAACGATTGCAGGCCGTCGGCGTGCTCGACGCGGCGTGGTCCTTCCAGCTCGATGACGATGCCGGCGTAGCTCACCGTGTGGTAGGCGGCGATCACGCCCTCCAGTTGCGGGCGGAGCCGGGTGACGTCGGCGACGGGGCAGACGTCCGCCCACGCCTCGACGAAGGCGTCCCACACGCCGGCCGTCCGCTCGGGCTCGTCGGGGAACCAGTCCTTCCACGTCAGCGTGTCGACGAGCGGGTGGGAGATCGCGGCGTCGGACCAGTCGATGAGCACCGGTTCGCCATCGACGACGTGGACGTTGCCCGGGTGGAAGTCGCCATGGACCAGCGTGTCGGGGTATGGCAAGTCCGCCAGCTCGGTCGCCGCGGCGTCGACCCATACCACCAGCTCGGTCGTCCGCGACGCCGTGAGCTCGACGTGCTCCAGCACGGTCGGGTCGGCGAGCACGGTGGCCAGCTCCTGGGCCAGCGCGCCGAACGGGCGGTGACGGCAGCCGACGCCGACGAGCTCGTCCGTGCGGTCGACGAACGCCCGTTGGATCTCGACGAGTCGACGGACGGCGGCCGCGTCGTGCTCCGGATGGTCGGCGAGGATGTCGGCGCCGACGTCGTCGAGCAGGAGCCAGCCCTCCTCGGCGTCGATGGCGAGCACCGGGGTGACCGCGCCGCGGCACCGGTCGTGGAGGAGCTGGCTGACCACTGGCTCGTGGGCGAACCCCGGGAACACGGCCTTGAACCAGACTCTCCCGCCGGCGGTGTCGACGCGCATCAGCGCCGAGATGCCCCAGTGGCGGACCTGCTCGATCGGACCGATCGGTGGGCGGCCCATCTCGGCCAACTGCGCTCCCATCCACGTCGTCGCCCGTTCGTACCAACCCGACCGCGCCCAGCGGGGACGCAACGGC
>JACCUL010000234.1 GCA_013811855.1 Acidimicrobiia bacterium | reverse complement strand
CCGCCGTGCGAACGCCGCCCCCGGCCTGCACCGCGGCCCGGCCACGCGTCCCCGCGGCGATGGCGGCGACCAGCGACCGGTTGACGGGATCGCCGTGCGCCGCGGCGTCGAGGTCGACGACGTGGATCCAGGTCGCGCCCTGGGCGCAGAAGGACTCGGCAACGGCGACGGCGTCGTCGCCGTACACGGTCTCGCGTTCGAAGTCGCCCTGGCGCAAACGGACGACGCGACCACCACGCACGTCGATCGCCGGGTACAGCGTGACGTTCACGACGCCGCGCCGGCCAGCGCCACGAAGTTGGCCAGGAGCCCGAGCCCGGCGCCGGCTGACTTCTCCGGGTGGAACTGCACGGCGGCCACGTTGCCCGATCGGAACGCCGCGTTGACCGGGCCGCCGTAGTCGCACGTCGCCGTGACGAGGGCGGGATCGTGTGGGACGCCGTGCAGCGAATGCACGAAGTAGAACCACGGCCGCGCCCCCAGCCCGGCGAACAGCGCCTCGCCCGACCTGCCGGCGAGCACCTGGTTCCACTGCATCTGCGGTCGCTTGACGTCGCCCGAGATCCAGCGCACGGCGCCCGGGATGACACCGAGCCCCTCCGCGCCGGGGTCCTCCTCGCTGGACTCGAACAGCATCTGCGTGCCGACGCAGACGCCGAGGAACGGTCGGCCGGAGCTGACGGCAGCGCGGACCGGGTCCTCGAGCCCGGTCGCCCGCAGCGCGGCCATGCACGCCCCGAACGCGCCGACGCCGGGGAGCACGACGGCGGCAGCGTCGCCGATGAGGCTGCCGTCGGCCGTCAGGCGGGCGTCGGCACCCAGGCGCACGAGTGCCTTGTGAGCCGAGTGCAGGTTGCCGATCCCGTAGTCGCAGACCGCGACCAGGGGTCCCGTCACAGCACGCCCTTCGTCGACGGCACCCCGCCGCGTCCATCGATGCGCACGGCGTCGCGCAGGCAGCGCGCGAGGCCCTTGAACGTGGCCTCGATGACGTGGTGGACGTTGCGCCCGGCCCGACCGGTGACGTGCAGGGTCAGCCCGGCGGCGGTGGCGAACGACGACACGGCGTGCTCGGTCAACTGCGGGTCGAACGCCGGTGTGCCGAGCGGCAGCGACTCCGGCATCGCCACGTCCCAGGCCACGAACGGGCGTCCGGAGATGTCGAGGGCCACCTCGACCAGGGCCTCGTCGAGCGGGTACACGCCGCTGGCGAACCGGCGGATGCCGGCCTTGTCGCCGACCGCCTCTCGGAACGCCTCGCCGAGCGTGATGGCGACGTCTTCGACCGTGTGGTGGGTGTCGATGTGCAGGTCGCCCGTCGCCGCCACCCGCAGGTCGAACCCGCCGTGGCGCCCGAGCTGGTCGAGCATGTGGTCGTAGAACGGGATGCCCGTCGAGCACGACGTGGTGCCGGACCCGTCGAGGTCGATCACCACCTCGACCGACGTCTCGCCGGTCGTGCGGCTGCGGGTGGCGGTCCTCATGAGGTCACCTCCGCCAGCGCCTCGCCGAGCGCGGCCAGGAACCGCTCGTTCTCCTCGGGCGTCCCGACGGTGACGCGCAGGCAGTCGTCGAGGCGCGGCCACGACGAGCAGTCGCGCACCAGCACGCCGCGGTCGACGAGGGCCTGCCAGACCGCCCGCCCGCCGGCCCGCCGAGGCCGGAAGAGCACAAAGTTGGCGCCGCTCGGCACGACGTCGACGTCCACTGCGGCCAGGCCGGCGGCGATGCGCTCCCGCCCGGCCACGATCTGGCCGACGCGGGCGTCCATCGCGTCCACGTGGTCCAGCGCCAGGCGGCCGGCGATCTGCGTGGCCGCGTCGAGGTGGTACGGCAGGGCGACGAGCTCCAGCGCCTCGACGGCCCAGGCCGGCGCCACGCAGTAGCCGAGCCGGGCGGCGGCCATGCTCCACGTCTTCGAGAACGTCCGCACCACGACGAGCGGCCGGTCGTCGGCCACGAGATCGAGCGCGCTCCACCCGGCGAACTGAGCGTACGCCTCGTCGATCACCAGCAGGCCGGGGACCGCATCGAGCAGGGCGTTCACCGTCTCGGGCGGCTCGACGATGCCGGTCGGGTTGTTGGGCGAGCAGAGGAACGTGATCGCCGGTCGCGCCTCGCCGACCAGGGCGACCGCGTCGGCCGGATCGAGCGTGAAGTCGGCCCGCCGCTCCCCGGCGACGACCGCGGCGCCGGTGACCCGGGCGATCTGGGCATGCATCTGGTACGACGGCTCGAACGTCAGCACCCGCCGGCCCAGGCCGGCGTAGGCGAGAAGGAGCGACTGCAACACCTCGTTGGATCCGTTGGCGGCGAAGACCCGCTCACCGGGGACGCCGTGCCACGCGGCGATGGCCGCCCGCAGCGCGGTGGCCTGGCGGTCGGGGTAGCGGTGCCACGCGACGTCGTGCAACGCCGTGGCCAGCTCCTCGCGCCACCCCGCAGGCGGCGGAAACGGTGACTCGTTGGTGTTCAGCCGGACGTCGGCCGCCACCTGGACCGAGTGGTAGCCCTCGAGGGCCCGCAGGTCGTCACGCACCGCGGGCGGACTCGTCAGGCGCGACACGTTGTGGAAGCTACTGGCGGGCGGCGATCCTTGGCCGATGGGATCACTGACCTCGATCGCCGCCGAGCTCGGCGGCGCCGCCGAGATCGTCGACAGCTACCGCCGCCGGGTGAGCGCTCTGCTGCGACCGCTCACCACCGACGAGCGCGAGGATCTGGTGACGGCGATCATCGAGGCCGAACGGGCGCTCAGCTCGGCCGGACGGGCGCTCGAGCGGGCCCGCCGACTGGCCACGAGCTGACTCGCCAATCAGCACTGGCCCGAAAAAGCGGCGACGGCCCCTGGTGGGAGGGGCCGTCGCTCGGGCGACGCCAGGCGGCGGATCCCGGCTGTCGCTGCAAACCAGGTGGCGGGAACCTGGTTGGTGGAAGCGAATATAGCACGAAGGTCGGTCGTCAACGCAACCTGCTGGAGGGGCAAATGTCCTCCAAGGCGCACCTTTCGCAGGCCGGTGTCCTGGCGAGACAGACCCGCCGCCCGTGCATGATCATCCGCAGGCTGAAGTCGCCCCGATCCCCTGCCCGGAGGTACGAGTTCAGCTCCAACTCGATCTTCGCGGGGTCGTCATGATCGGTCAGATCGAGGCGGTGCGACAGCCGGATCACGTGGGTGTCGACGGGCAGCCCGGGGAGACCGAAGGCCACACTGCGCACGACGTTGCCGGTCTTGCGGCCGACGCCGGGCAGCGTGACGAGGTCCTCCAACCGGGTCGGCACCTCGCCCCCGAACCGCTCGACCACGGCGGTCGCCATGCCGAGCAGGCTGCGCGTCTTGTTCTGGTAGAAGCCGGTCGACCTGATGACCCCCTCCACCGCAGTCGGGTCGGCGGCGGCCAAGGCGGCGGGTGTGGGATAGCGGGAGAACAGCACGGGGGTCACCAGGTTCACCCGGGCGTCGGTGGTCTGGGCCGACAGGATCGTCGCCGCGAGCAGCTCGAAGGGGCTGCGATGGTCGAGCTCGCAGACGGCCGCGGGGTACGTCTCGGCCAGCCGACGCCCCACCTCGCGGGCTCTGCCCTTGCGTGAGCGCGGTCTCCCCATGTCGGCGCGAGCCTACGGAGCGACCCGATCGGCGCTGGCGGTACCGTCGGCCCCGTGCGGATCGAGCGCCAGACCGGGGCCATCGCGCTCGCCGCCGTCGACGACCTCCTCCAGGCGGTCGCCCTCCAGCAGGATCATCAGCCCCTCCCCGATCACCTCTGGCTCGATCTGCGCGACGGTGGTGGGCCGGGCTTCGTCGCCGTCACGGCCCACGACGACGGCGCGCTGATCGGCTACGCCCAAGGCTCTCGTGGCAACGGCTCCACGGCTGCCGCCGTCGTCCTGGCTCCGAACGCCGAGTCGCCCGAGCTGGCCGAGGCGCTGCTCGCCGAGCTGCTGGCCGGGGTTGCCGACAACGGTGGCGGCACCGTCGACTGGTGGGTGGCCGAGCCGTCGCAGCTGCACGAGACGGCGGCGGCCGAGGCCGGCCTGCATCGTGGACGCGACCTCCTCCAGATGGCTCGGGCGTTGCCGGTCGGGACACCGATCGCCATCGAGACCCGATCGTTCCGGCCCGGCATCGACGACGACGACCTCGTGGACGTCAACAACCGGGCCTTCGCCGACCATCACGAACAGGGCGGCTGGACCGTGGCCACGCTGCGGCGGCGGATGGCCGAGCCGTGGTTCGACCCGGACGGATTGCGGATCCACGACCGCGACGGTCGGCTGGCCGGGTTCTGCTGGACCAAGCTGCACGCCGAGCGCCGGCCCGTGGAGGGCGAGATCTACGTGATCGCCGTCGATCCGGACTTCCACGGCCGCGGCCTCGGGCGCCAGCTCACGCTGGCCGGCCTCGACAGCATCGCCCGGCGCGACGTGGTCGTCGGCATGCTTTATGTCGACCCTGCCAACACGGCCGCCGTGCACCTGTACCGCTCGCTCGGCTTCGCGGTCCGCCGCCGCGATCGGGCCTACACCGTCGAGCTGGCACCCACGGCGTCATGACCACCGCCCTCACCCGGTACGGCGCCACGCTCGACGACCTGGCGCCGTTGCTCGCCGGCGAGCCGCGGTACCGCGTCGACCAGCTGTGGCGCGGCCTCTACGGGCAGCTCGCCGAGCTGGACGACATCGCCCCGTTGCCCGTCGCGCTGCGGCGGCGACTGGCCGACGAGCTGCCGGCGGCGTTGTCGCCCGTCACCGAGACGACGAGCGATGCCGGCGACACGGTCAAGTTCCTGTTCGAGCTGGGCGGCGGCGCGCTGGTCGAGACGGTGCTGATGCTGTACCCGGACCGCGCCACGGTGTGCGTGTCCAGCCAGGCCGGCTGCGCCATGGGCTGCGGGTTCTGCGCCACCGGCCAGGCCGGGTTCACCCGTCACCTGACGACGGGCGAGATCGTCGAGCAGGTCGTGCGGGCCGCCCAGCGGGCCCGCGCCGGCGGCCGGCGGCTGAGCAACGTCGTGTTCATGGGCATGGGTGAGCCGCTGGCCAACGAGCCAGCGGTCTGGGGTGCCGTCGAGCGCTTCCACGACGCGCTCGGCCTGTCGGCCCGTCACCTGACGATCTCGACCGTCGGCATCGTGCCCGGCATCCGCCGCTTGACCGAGCGACGGCTGCCGGTCACGCTCGCCGTCAGCCTCCACGCCGCCAACGACGAGCGCCGCAGCGAGCTGGTGCCGATCAACCGGCGCTACCCGCTCGATGTGTTGATCTCGGCGTGCGCCGACCACGTGGCGGCGACGGGTCGGCGGATGAGCTTCGAGTGGGCGTTGATCGACGGCGTCAACGACCGGCCCTCCGACGCCCGGGAGCTGGCCGGGCTCGTGCGGCGCATCCGTCCGGCGGCGCACGTCAACCTGATCCCGCTCAACCCGACGCCGGGCTGGCCGACGCGGGGCACGCCACCGGCCGGCGTGCGGTCGTTCCGTGATCAGCTCGTGGTACTCGGCGTCAACGTCACCGTCCGCCGCAACCGCGGCACCGACATCGACGCCGCCTGCGGCCAACTCGCCGCTCGCGAGGTGACGTGGCAGCCGGCCACCCTCTGAGCATCTGGCGTTCCCGGTCGATCAACGATCGCGACGCGACGTGATTCGTCGGGCGGCGTCTCCGATGATGACGAGTTCGGGGGCGCGCAACAGCTTCAAGACCGTGACGTAGCCGGCCAGCACGCCAGCCACCGCAACCGTCGACTGCGTCAACGCCGAGCGGCCGGCACCTTCGACGGCCTCGGCCAGCCCGGCGATGCGCAGGCTTCCGAACGCCACCGCGGCGCCCGCCGTCGCGGCGACGCTGGTTCGGAGCAGGGTTGCGACGACGGGCCGAACGGTGACGTTCCGGTGCCGGCGAGCGAGGAGCAGCGTCGTCGTGGCCGCCGCGAACACGAGCGAGAGGGCCGTCGAGGCGGCGAGGCCGGCCACGCCGAGCCGCACGCCGAAGGTCAGGTCCCCGACCACGTTGAGGATCATCGCGCCGACGGCGACGACGACTGGCGAACGGGCGTCGCCAACGGCGTAGAAGGCATGGGAGACGACCTCCCGCCATCCAAGCGCGATCACGCCGGGTGCGTACCAGAGCACCGCCGACGCTGTCCGTTCGACGTCGTCGGCGTCGAAGTCGCCGCGCCCGAACACCATGGCGACGACCGGCTCCCTGGCCACGATCACCAGCGCCGCGACCGGAGCCAGCACGACAACGACCAACGACGTGCCGCGCTGCACGAGCCAGGCGAACGTCGCAGGTGAGCGGGCGGCGCCGAGCGACGGGTAGAGCGCCGTCACCAGCGGGGCGATGAGCAGCAGTTCGGCCAGCGACGCGGTCCGCCATCCGTAGGTGAGCGCGGCGATGGTGCCGGCTTCCGCACCTGAGCCCACGGCCCGGTCGACGAGGGTGTTGACGTTGCCGATGGCGCTGCCGAGCAGCAATGCCGGGAGCAGACGGCTGACCTCGCGAAACCCAGGGTCGCGCACGTCCAAGGCGGGCACGATGCGCAATCCGATCGACCGCAACGGCACCAACTGGGCGGCCAGCCGTGCCGCCGAGCCGACGACGAACCCCACCGCCAACGCCCGCACGCCATACCTCGGCCCGAGCAACGCGGCAGCGAGGATCATCACGACGTTGAACGGAATCCCCTGTACGCCCGACCAGAAGAAGCGGCGGTGCGCCTGGGCGAACCCGGCCAGCAGGTAGGTGGCGGCGATGAGGACGGTGGCCAACAGCAAGATGCGGGTGAGCAGCCGGGCCAACTGCTCCTGCTCGGCCCCGAAACCGGGCGCCAGCGCGGCGACGACTGATCCCGCCGACAACCACATGACGATCGATCCGACGGCCATCGCCAGCGTGGTCACGCTCAACACGACCATCGCGCTGTGATGGGCGGCCGCCACGGTTCCCTCCGCGACCTTTCGAGAGACCACCGGCACGCTGGCCTTGGTCATCGCGCCCGCGACCACTCCCAACAGCACGTTCATCAGCCCTTGGCCCACCAGAAAGGCGTCGAGGTCGGGCCCCGCCCCGAACACTCCCGCGGTGACGACATCGCGAGCAAGGCCCATGACTGCGCTCACGGCGGCGAGCGTGGTCAGCAACGCCGCCGCGCCGGCAACACCGCCGCGTTGCCCGAACATCGGACCACGGTAGTGGGGCGCCTCCGCCGGGCCGGGAGTGCTCCCGGTCGGTTGACGGAGGTTGACCGCGGCTCAGCAGCCGGCGTTGCGCACGTACGGCGTCGGGTTGACAGCGGCGCCGCCGCCGGGGTGCACCTCGAAGTGCAGGTGCGGCGTGCCTGAGGCGTTGCCGGTGTCACCGATGTAGCCGACCCGCTCGCCCTGCGACACCGACCGGCTGGAGCCCTCGAACGCACTGAGGTGGGCGTAGTAGTAGCTGTTGCCGTCCGAGCCGTACAGCCACACGGCGTTGCCGCCGAGCGAGTTCTGGCTGAACGCCACGCGGCCCGACACCACGGCGACGAGCGGCGTGCCGGTCGGCGCCAGCATGTCGACCCCCTGGTGGGTCCGGCCGCCCGAGCGCGGCGCGCCATAGGTGTCCGTGTAGGCCGACGGGCCGTCGACGGGGCAGGAC
>JACCUL010000224.1 GCA_013811855.1 Acidimicrobiia bacterium | reverse complement strand
CTGCCCGTGTGCGTGAGCACCGAGGCGGCCGCGGTGCGCGACCGGGTGACGAAGCTCCTCGGGTTCTACGCCGAGCTGCCGAGCTACCGGGCGATGCTCGACCGCGAGGGGGCCGCAGGACCCGCCGACGTCGCCATCGCCGGCTCCGCCGACGAGGTCGAGGAGCAGGTCCGCGCGCTCGGCGCGATCGGCGTCACCGACTTCGCCGCCGTCGAGATGGGCGCCAACCCCGACGAGGTCGACGCCACCCGCGCCCTGCTGCGCTCGCTTCTGGACCGATAGGTACGATCGCCGCGAATGATCCGAACGGCGGCGGTGGGGGCGGTGAGCCTGACGCTGCTGCTGGCTGCCTGCTCCGTCGACCCTGGCGTCGAGGCCGAGGAGGCGTACCAGCTCGACGGCGACGAGCCCGACGCCCCGCCGACGACCGAGCCCGACCCCCCGCCGACGACCGAGCCCGCGGATCCGCCGCCGGCCGACTCGACCGTCCCGACGCCCGACGATCCCGACCCATCGACTGCGCTCCAGTGGGCACCGTGTGACGAGCCGCTCCCCGCGCTCACGACCGGGTTCGAGTGCGCCATGCTCGACGCTCCTCTCGACCCGACGGCGCCCGGCGGTGAGCAGGTCTCGCTGTCGCTGACCCGCCCGGCGCTCGACGCCGGCGACGACCGGCTCCCGCTCCTCGTCAACCCGGGTGGACCGGGCGGCTCCGGCGTGGAGGCGGTCTGGGCCCTGAATGACTACGTCGCCGAGATCCTCGACAGCCACTACCTCGTCGGCTGGGACCCGCGAGGCGTCGGGCGCTCCCGACCGGCCATCGACTGCGGCGGCAGCGGCCGTCGCGACCTCGACGAGTGCGTCGAGCGGACCGGGCCGCTGATGGGCTTCCTCAGCGCCCCGAACTCGGCTGCCGACATGGACGGCATTCGCGCCGCCCTCGGCCAGGAGCGCCTCGACTACCTCGGCTACAGCTACGGCACCGCACTCGGCGCCGTGTACGCCATGAAGTACCCGGAGCACGTGGGCCGCTTCGTGCTCGACGCGGCGATCGACCCGCAGGCCGGGTCGTCGGTCGTCGGCGACTACGCCGAGAGCGGCTTCGACGACACGATCGACCGGTTCCACGAGCTCTGCGCGGCGGCCGCCGAGTGCGTGCTCGGCGCCGACAGCGAGCAGGTGGTGGACGAGGTGTCGGGCGAGATCAACGACCTGCCCACGGCGCTGTTCCCCGACGCCGGGCGTCTGTCGGACATCGATCTCGACACGATCATCTTCGGCTCGATGTACGACGTCCTCGTCTGGCCGGTCCTGGCGGACGCGTTGGCCGATGCCAGTGATGGGGACGCATCGACGCTGGCCGCGCTCGGCTCGTTCCTTCGCGACGGCTTCCCCGCACCGGAGTCCTCCCCGCTCGACAACTTCGACCTCGCCAACTTCGCCATCTACTGCGCCGACTTCTCCGACGAGGACCTGGGCCCGATCTGCTCGGGTCTGCCCCGCAACGAATCCCTGCCGGCCGTTTCGCGGTTGGAGGTGGGCGTCCCCATCGTCGTCATCGGCACGCTCGACGATCCGGCCACGCCGGCCCGCCATGCGCGAGCGATGGCCGACGCGCTGGGCGACGCCGTGTACGTGGAATGGCAAGGGGCCGGCCACACGGCGTTCCCCACCTCACAGTGCATCGACGAGCTCGTCGCCGACTACCTCGCCGATTCAGTGGTGCCCGAGGACGGCACGACCTGCCCGTTCGCCGACGGCGCGACGACCGAGGCCGAGATCGGCCGGTTCGTGTTCGGCTACCCGGCGTGGTGGGTCAGCCCGATCCTCGAGCGCACCCTGCGGCGCCAGGGCGTCGACGAGACCGTGGCGGCGTGTATGGCGCCGATCCTGGCTACCGAGCCCCACCGCATCGTGACCCACCTCCTGGTCGGTGTGCAGTCCCCGGTGAGCGTCGCCGCCAGTGAGCGCGCCGAACACGGCTGCTGAGGTTTGTGTCACCGCGCGTGGCTGGATCCGGGCACGCGCGGTGACACAAACCGGTTTGAGCAGTTGAGCAGTTGAGCGGTTCAGCGGCCGGGGTCGGCGGGCCAGCGGTGCTTCGGATAGCGGCCGGCGAGATC
>JACCUL010000214.1 GCA_013811855.1 Acidimicrobiia bacterium | reverse complement strand
GCGGGCGTCAGCGGACGGCGTCCCCGCCTACGTCGTGCTCAACGACCGCCACCTGCGCGGGATCGCCATGGCCCGGCCGGCCGACGTCGACGAGCTGGCGGCCTGCGACGGGATCGGTCCGGCCAAGCTGGAGCGTTACGCCGACGAGATCCTCGCCGTGCTCGACGCCGGCGGGTGAACGGCGGCGCCTCAGCGTCGTCGCTCGTCGCCCTCAGGCGCGGCGTCGGAACAGGCTGTAGCCGCCCGGGCCGACGAGGCAGCCGACGACGATCAGGATGATGCCGAGCAGGAAGTCACCGGTGATCAGCTGGAAGATGCCGACCACGACGAGCACCGCGGCGATCAGCCACAAGATGATTGGACTCATTGGACTCTGGACTCCTGACGGAAGCGGAACTGGTCCGAAGGGGGTACCAATCCCGACCCCTCCGTCAAACCCGTTCACACGCCGTTCACGGGCGGGCGACGAGATCGAAACGGGACGTTCGTACCGTCGTCGGCATGGCTTTCCCATCGAGCGCCAACCCCCATCCGGACGGCCCGACCCTCGGCCCGCGCCTTGGCGCTCAGGAACGAGCGGTGATCGACGCGCTCGACCAGCGGATCGGCCGGGTCGTCACCCGGGAGGAGCTCTTGGCTCGGGTGCGGTGGTCGCCGCTCACGGCCCGCCGGCTCGACGCCCACATCCAGCGCATCCGCGAGGTGCTCGGCCCCGAGGCCGTGGAGACCGTGCCCCGTCGCGGTTGGATCATGCGTCGCCCGCTGGCCGCCTGACTCGCCGGTCATCTCCTCGCCCACCCCCCTGGCGAGGGGGTGACCGGGCGCCGCGATTGGTCCTAGCGTGCGGGCCATGACTGTCACTGCGTTCCCCGGCCACGCAGGCCGTTGCTGGCCGTTCCCTCGCTTGCGCTCGGTCGCTCGCACTGTCGAGATGGTGAAGCCGTGACCGCCGGGGCGAACGACTTCACGGGACCGACCGTCGAGCTGCTGCAGTCGCTGATCCGTAACGAGTGCGTCAACGATGGCACGCCCGACAGCGGCTTCGAGGGCCGCAACGCCGACCTCCTGCAGACCTATCTCGAGGGCTCGGGCCTGGCCGTCGAGCGCTTCGACTCGCGGCCGGGGCGCACGTCGATGGTGGCCCGTATCGAGGGCTCCGACCCCGCCGCCCCGGCGCTGTGCCTCATGGGCCACACCGACGTCGTCCCGGCCAACCCCGACGGCTGGTCCCGCGACCCGTTCGCCGGCGAGCTCGTCGACGGGGAGGTGTGGGGTCGGGGGGCGATCGACATGCTCAACATCACGTCGTCGATGGCCGTCGCGTTTCGCCAGCTCGCCGACGAAGGCTTCCGGCCCAAGGGGACGCTGATCTACTTCGGCGTGGCCGACGAGGAGGCCGGCGGGCAGTGGGGCGCCGAGTTCATGCTCGACGAGCACTGGGACGCCGTCGGCGCCGACTACGTCCTCACGGAGTCTGGCGGCTGGTCGCAGGGCAGCCACGACGGGACGCGGGCCATCACCATCAACGTGGCCGAGAAGGGCATCGCCTGGCGCCGGCTGCGGGTCAGCGGCACGCCGGGGCACGGTTCGATGCCGTACGGCTCCGACAACGCGCTGATCACGGCGGCCGAGATCGTCCGCCGGCTGGCGACGTACCGCACCCGCCCGTACCTCGACGACCTGTGGCAGGCGCGGCTGGCGACGCTCGACATCCCCGCTGACGTGCGCACCGCGCTCTCCGATCCGGCGACGATCGACGACGGCATCGCCTCGCTCCCGCCGGAGTACGCCCGCGTCGCCCATGCCTGCTCGCACACCACGATCTCGCCGAACGTCATCCACGGCGGCCAGAAGACGAACACCATCCCCGACGTCATCGACATCGACGTCGACATGCGCACCGTGCCCGGCGACACGAAGGAGGTCGTCGACGACTACTTGGCCGACGCGCTCGGCGAGCTGGCCGACCGGGTCACCATCTCGTCGCTGCAGGAGGGCGACGCCACCCGCTCGCCGATCGACAACCCGCTGTGGGAAGCGCTGGCGACCAACGCCCAGGTCGCCTATCCCGGCGCCGAGCTCGTGCCCGGCATCATCGTCGGTGGCACGGACGCCCGCTTCTACCGGCTGAAGGGATCGATCGCCTACGGCGCCGGCCTCTTCTCGCCGTCGGTGACCATGGAGTCGTTCGGCAACCGCTTCCATGGCAACGACGAGCGCATCGATGTCGAGTCGCTCGGGCTGTCGGCGCAGTTCTGGTACGGGATCGCCAAGCAGCTCGTCGGTTGACGGTCCGACTCGATCGGCGGACGCTCAACCGCGCGCTCCTCGCCCGCCAGTTGTTGCTGGCGCCGAGGCCATCGCGCTGGTCGGGATGGCGCACGCCGGCACTGCCGTCGACGTCCGGTTCGTCGCGCCGTCGCGCTGAGAGGCCGTACGGTCACGCAGCCCCCGGGGCGGGACGACGAGGAGGACGCCATGCACCTGTCCAGCCGTTCGGTCCGTCGGTTCGCGGTCGTCGCGACGACCGTGGCGCTGACCGCCCCACTTGCGGGCGTGTCGGCATCGGTCGCCGGACAGGTCGCGGCCCCGCCGCCGGTGCCGACGCTGGCCTGGGCGCCGTGCGAGGAGGGCAAGACGCTCGAGTGCACCACCGCGACCGTGCCGCTCGACTACGACGATCCGGACGGGGCGACGATCGAGTTGGCGCTCGCCCGGGTGCCCGCATCGGACCCCGCCAACCGCATCGGCACGCTGTTCCTGAACCCGGGCGGTCCCGGCGGTTCGGGTGTCCAGTTCGTCGCCGGCGTCGGCGAGTACCTCGACGCCCGACTCCAGGGTCGGTTCGACATCGTCGGCTTCGACCCCACGGGCGTGGCCGGCTCGAACCCGCTCTACTGCTTCCGGACGGCCGACGAGTTGAACGAGTTCTTCGCCGACCAGCCGCTGTTCCCGTACCGCGAGGACCAGGAACGGCCCTTCTACGACCGGTACACCAGCCTCGCCCGGGCGTGCTTCGACGGCGGTCTGCCGATCGCCCAGCACATGAGCACGGCCGACGTCGCCAGAGACATGGACCTGCTGCGCGAGGCCGTCGGTGACGACCAGATCAGCTACCTCGGCTTCTCGTACGGCTCGTACCTCGGCACGACGTACGCCGAGCTGTTCCCCGACCACATCCGGGCGCTCGTCATCGACGGCGTGCTCGACCCCAAGCTGTGGTCGCAGGGATGGCAGATCCGTGCCGATCGCCGGGACACGGCGAAGGAGTTCAACCAGTTCCTCATCCTCTGCGACCGGGCCGGCGACGACTGCGCCTTCAGCGGCCCGGACGGCGCCCGGGCGCGGTGGGCGGCGCTGGCCCGCGCCGTCGGACGGGAGCCGATCGACCTCGGCTTCCCGTACTCGTACGACTTCCTGATCGCCGACGCCACCGGCGCCATGTACGCGCCGGAGGTGTGGGGCGGCCCGGAGGGCTTCGCCACGTTCCTGGACCTGCTCAGCGACACGATCGGCGACCCGTCGACGGCGTCCGACGCGGCCGACGTGCGGACCCGGCTGCTCGAGCGGCTGCGGCCCGCCCAGGAGGCGTACTCCAACGGTCTGGACGCCTACTTCGGCAACCAGTGCGCCGACACCCAGTACCGCCGATGGTTCGTCGGCTGGCGCGACATCGGCGACTATGCCCGCCGCGGCTCTCGCTTCGGTCCGTACTGGTGGTGGTTCAACAACGGGTGCGCCGCCTGGCCGCTCAACGGCGACCGGTTCGCCGGGGCCGTGGACGGTCCGCACGTCGGCGCCCGTGCTCGTCGTCGGCAACTTCTACGACGGTGTGACCGGCTACGACGGCGCCGTGTCGACGTCCAAGTTGCTCGTCGGCAGCCGGCTCCTCTCGTACGCCGGGTGGGGCCACACGGCCTACGGCCGCAACGAATGCATCACGGCGTACATCGACGCCTACCTGCTCGACGGGACCCTCCCCGCCCGGGGCACGGTGTGCGCCGCCAACCCGAACCCGCACGTCGCCTCCACCGCCCGCGCCGCCGCAGCCGACGACCTGCTCATCGGCCTCCCCCCACCCTGGCTCCTCCGCGACTGACCCGAATCCCGCGTTTGTGCACGAACGCGTCGCTCACCGACGGTTGTCGCACAAACGCGACGAGCAGTCGCCAATCTCCCCGCCCGTGACGCGTTTGTGCACCAACCGGTCGCCCCGCGACGCCTGGCGCACAAACGCGACCGAGCAGTCGCCAATTCCCCAGCCTGTCACGCGATTGTGCACGAGCCGGTCGTCCAGCGACGGTTGGTGCACAAACGCTGACCATCCCCCGCGCCTGGTCAGCGGGTCGGACGGATGACGTAAGGATTGCTTTACAACGACCGTCGCGTTCGCTACGGTCCGGCGGGTGATCGTCGTGACGGGCTCGAGCGGGTTCATCGGCCGGCACCTCGTGGACCGGCTCGTCGCCGACGGCCGGCCCGTCGTCGGGATCGACCGCCGCCCGGCGCCGGACGTCGCCGGCTCGGGGCGGGCCCGTCATCGAGCGATCGTCGCTGACCTCGCCGAGGCCTCGTCCGTCCTCCGCCACATGCTCGGAACGGCGTCGGCCGTCGTGCACCTCGCCGCCTGCCCCGGTGTGCGCGACGTCGCGCCGGACATCGCCGGCCGTCGCTGGCGGGACAACGTCCTCGCCACGCGCCACGTGGTCGCGGCGACGCGCGCCGACGCGCCGCTCGTCGTCGCCTCGTCGTCGTCGGTGTACGGCGGGACGGTCGGAGGTCGGGCCAGTCGCGAGGACGATGCGCTGTGCCCGATCGGTGGCTACGCCCGCAGCAAGGTGATGCTCGAGCGCATCGCCGCCGAACGAGGGGCCGCCGGCGGTGCGGTCACCGTCGTGCGCCCGTTCACCGTGGTCGGTCCCGGTCAGCGGCCCGACATGGCGCTGTCGCGCTGGATCGACGCCGCCGTGGCCGGCCGGCCACTCCAGGTCTACGG
>JACCUL010000213.1 GCA_013811855.1 Acidimicrobiia bacterium | reverse complement strand
GATCTCGCGCGTGGAGCGGCGGTGATCGCCGGCGAGCAGCCCGGCGGCCGGTTCCGACTTGCCGTCGGCGGCGAGCTCGGAGACCCGCAGCCCGACGTGGATCTCGAGCGCGTCAAGGAACGAGCGCATCGTGCCGATGTCGTCGCGGATGGTCGCCAGGGTGGTGCGGTTGGCCACGCCGGGCTCGGCTGCGGCCAACCTGGCGGCCAATCCGACGACGTCGACACGACTCATAGTCCTATTGTATCAAACGTACGTTCTGTATCAAGAGTCAGTATTGTGACACGAGACACATCTCGAAGACTGCGTTCCTCGTCCCGCGCCAGCGTGGGCGGCGTCGAGGCTCGAAGACCGCGGCCGACGCAGGCTGCTCGACGGTCGGGGTGCAGGCCAGACTGATCACGCAACGCGCAAGGTGGCGGACAGCATCTGAGCTTGCCGTGCCGGCACTCGTGAACGCTCCGTCAGACATCGCACACCTGCATTACCTCGTCGCCGTAGTCGTTGATGACCCTTGACGCGATCTTGCCGGACTCGGGGCGCGGGAACGGGCGGCTGATGGTGCGGTAGAGGGTGACCCAGGCCGGTAGCAGTTTCTCGCCTCGCCAGGCAGGAGCACCCGCCGGTCGCGGATCGTGATGCCGGGCGCCGCCACGAGGAACCGCGTGGCGAAGCGAGCGTCGTTCAGCATCGCCATCACGACCCTCTTGCCCGAACCGGTCGCCATCTTCAGCCCGACCCGTCGCAGGCCGTCGTTGTGCACCGCGTTCTGCGGGTCGATGCGGGTCCTGAAGTCAGGCTCGCCGTGGCGCCCAGCCACCTCGGCCGGGTAGCTCGCCGTCTCGGCGGCCTCCCGCCGGCACGGGGATGAACGACTCGCTCGGCCGGCGGCCGGGAACGAGCTCGCCGGTCGGCGAACCGTCGAGCCCGAGCTCGAAGTGATGGTGCGGCTGCTCGTACGGGCCGCAGATGATCGGGTCAGCGATCGTCCCGGCCGTGGCTCCGTCGCCCGCCGCCGTCATCCCGCCCCCTTCTACCCGATCGCGGCTCGGGACGGCGCGATCGCCAGCGGTAGCGTCCCCGTCCGTGGACGCGCCCGTCGGGATCCCACCGCGACGCTTCGTCGTGCGGACGTTCGGCTGCCAGATGAACGAGCACGACTCCGAGCGCATCGCTGGTCTGCTGGTCGCCGACGGCATGGTCGCCGCCGACGGCGACGACGACGCCGACGTCGTCGTCCTCAACACGTGCTGCATCCGTGAGAACGCCGACAACAAGCTGTACGGGCACCTCGGTCACCTCAAGCCGTGGAAGGCCCGCCGGCCCGACCGCCAGATCGTCGTCGCCGGCTGCCTGGCCCAGAAGGACCGGGACATCGTGCAGGCCCGGGCCGGGCACGTTGACGTGGTGATGGGGACGCACAACGTCCATCGCGCCGCCGAGCTGCTCGCCACGGCGAGGACGGGCGGGCCGATCACCGAGATCCTCGACGCCGCCGTGCTCGACGACCACGCCATGTTCCCCTCCGCGCTGCCCGTGACGCGGGAGACGAGCCACAAGGCGTGGGTCACCATCCAGATCGGCTGCGACAACCACTGCGCCTTCTGCATCGTTCCGGCCGTGCGGGGCGACGAGATCTCCCGGCCGTCCGACGAGATCGTCGGCGAGGTGACCGAGCTCGCCACCGCCGGCGTCACCGAGGTCACGCTGCTCGGCCAGAACGTCAACAGCTACGGCCGCGACCTGCAGCTCGCGGCGCGCCGCGGCGGGGACACCGGCGCCCGACCCCGCCCGCTGTTCGCCGACCTCCTTCGGGCCACCGGCGCCGTCCCGGGCATCCGGCGGGTCCGCTTCACGTCGCCGCACCCCAAGGACATGCGGCCCGAGACGTTCGCCGCCATGGCCGAGACGCCGGCGGTGTGCGAGCAGTTGCACTACCCGCTGCAATCCGGCTCGGATCGGGTGCTGGCGGCGATGCACCGTGGCTACACCGCCGGCCGCTACTTGGACCGGCTGGCCGAAGCCCGCCGCACGGTGCCCGACCTCGCCGTGTCGACCGACCTGATCGTCGGCTTCCCCGGGGAGACCGAGGCCGACTTCGCCGACACCCTGGAGGTCGTCGCCACGGCCCGCTTCGACGACGCGTTCACGTTCATCTTCTCGCCCCGGCCGGGCACGGAGGCGGCGACGATGACCGGCCGGTTCGTCGACCCGGCCGCCGCCGGCGAGCGGTTCGACCGCCTGCGCATCGTCGTGGAGCGCAGCGCGCTGGCCGCCAACGAGGCGCGCGTCGGGCGCACCGAGGAGGTGCTCGTCGACGGACCGAGCCGCAAGGACCCAACCGTGCTGGCGGCGCGCACCCGCCAGCACCGCCTGGTGCACTTCGCGCCGGCGCAGCCGCTGCGCGCCGGCACCTACGCCCGCGTCACGGTCACCCGGGCGGCGCCGCACCACCTGACCGGCGAGCTCGTCGACGTTCTCGACGTCCCCACCCACCGCACCCGCATCCCCGTCCTCGCCACTTGAGACCGCCCGTCGTCCTGCTCGGCCCGACGGCGGCTGGCAAGTCCGACGTGGCGATGGCCGCCGCCGAGGCCGTGGGCGGTACCGAGATCGTCGCCGTCGACGCCATGCAGGTGTACCGCGGCATGGACGTCGGCACGGCCAAGCCGACGGCGGCCGACCGGGCGCGCGTGCCGCACCACTGCCTCGACCTCGTCGAGCCGACAGCGCCGTTCACCGTCACCGACTACCGCCGCGCCTACGACGCCGCCGTCGGCACGATCGCCGGCCGACCGTTGCTCGTCGCCGGCACCGGCCTGTACCTGACAGCCGCCGTCGACTGCCTGGACATCCCGGGAGAGTGGCCTGACGTCCGCGCCGAGCTCGACGACCAGGCCCTCGACGACCTGTGGGAGCGGCTCGGCCGGATCGATCCCGTCGCCGCGGCCCGCATCGAACCGGGCAACCGCCGCCGCGTCGTGCGGGCGCTCGAGGTGGTCACGCTGACCGGGTCCATGCCGGGGGAGCTGACGAGCTACGACGCCCACTACGCCACGACGTACGTCGGCGTGGACCGGCCGGACCTCGCGGAGCGGATCGAGACGCGGGTCGACCGGATGTGGGAGCTCGGGCTGGTCGACGAGGTGCGCCGGCTGGAGGGCGACGGGCTCCGGGACGGCGTCACCGCGAGCC
>JACCUL010000207.1 GCA_013811855.1 Acidimicrobiia bacterium | reverse complement strand
CGTCGAGATGGCCAAGTCGATGGGTCCGGTGCGGGTGCTCGTCAACTCCGCAGGCATCGGCTGGGCACAGCGGACCGTCGGCAAGGACGGCTCGTACGACTCGGCGGCCAACCTCGAGGCGTTCAAGAAGGTCATCGCCATCAACCTGATCGGCTCGTTCGACTGCATCCGCATCGCCGCTACGGCGATGAGCACGACCGAACCGTTGGAGTCTGGGGAGCGCGGCGCCGTCGTCAACGTCGCCTCGGTCGCCGCCTTCGACGGGCAGATCGGCCAGGCCGCCTACTCGGCGTCGAAGGGCGGCGTCGTCGGGATGACGCTGCCGGTCGCCCGGGACCTCGCCGCCGTCGGCGTGCGGGTCAACACGGTGGCGCCGGGGCTGATCGACACCCCCATCTACGGTCAGGGAGACGCCAGCGAGGCGTTCAAGGCCAACCTGCGCCAGGGCGTGCTCTTCCCCCACCGCCTCGGCTCGCCCGACGAGCTGGCCTCGGTCGTCCTCGAGTGCGTGACCAACAGCTACCTCAACGCCGAGACCATCCGCGTCGACGGCGGCATCCGCATGCCCCCGAAATGACCTGACCCGACCCATCTGGGTGCGATTCGTCTCAAACGGTCAACTGGGCGCGCCAGCGTCTCGATATCGAGACGAAACGCCCCCAGATCGGTCCGGCGTTCCGCTTTCGAGGTCTCGCGACGCCCAGGGTGGTGGTGAACCTCCATCCACTTGACGCATATGCCACCGCCCACCATGGACTGGTCACGAAGGCGGCCGCCTGGTACCGAGCGGTCGCCGACGGGCGCCTCGAGCTCATCGGCCCGGGTATCGCCCGGCTGCCGTCGTGGCCCCGAACACGAGATCAGGCCATCGCGGCAGCGGTGCTCGTCACGGCGCCGTCGCTGGCGTCGCACCGCTCCGCGGCCTACCTCTGGGGCATTCCCCGCCCTGTTGACGATCCGATCGAGGTCATCGTCCATGGGCGCGAGCGATCGCCCGTCGTCGACGGCGTGGTCGTGCACCGGCCGCGGGACCTCGGCGACCTCAAAGCGGTCCACCGCAACGGCATCCCGACGACGAACATCCTGCGCGTGCTCTGCGATCTCGGTGCCGTGGATCGACCAGCCGTCTTCGCCGCCGTCGGCCACGTCGTCACGAACCGCCTCGCCTCGCCGGTCGCGCTGCAGCGGGCGATCGATCGCCACAGTCGCCGCGGCCGCCATGGCGTCCCAGCGTTTCGACAGGCGCTGGCCGAGTGGCTGATCGACGGCAAGCCGGTGGACAGCCTGCTCGAGCCGGCGATGCGTCGGCTCTTCCAGGCGCACCGGCTTCCGCGGTACAAGTTCCACGCCGTCATCGCTGGCTTCGAGGTCGACTTCTGGATCGTCGGGAGTCCTGTCGTCCTCGAGTGTGACGGCTGGGAGTTCCACGCCAAGACCCGCGCCCAACAGGAGGCCGACAACGCCCGCGACGCCGCGCTCGCGTCGGCCGGCTACCTGACGGTCCGATTCACGTACAACCAGATCGTGCGCCATCCGGCCGCGCAGGCGCAGCGCATCCGCGCCCTCGTCCGGCGGTGGGCTCCCGAACTCGTCGCCGCCGGCTGAACCGATCCGGGGGCGGATCGTCTCGTCATCGAGACGCTGGCGCGCCCAGATGACGATTTGGGACGGATCGCACCCAGATGGTCGGGGTGGGTCGCGTCAGGTGGTGTAGTCGGCGTTGATGCGGACGTAGGCGGCGGTGAGGTCGCAGCCCCAGACCGTGCAGTCGGCGTCGCCGGTGCCGAGGCTGACGTGGATGCGGACCTCGTCGGCCCGGAGATGGTCGGCGACGGACTCCAGGTCGGCGTCGGAGACGGGGTGGGGGTACACCTCGTGGTCGCCGAAGCGGATGGTGACGGTGTCCTGGTCGATGTCGGTGTCGCCCTGGCACTTGCCGATGGCCATCGCCACCCGCCCCCAGTTGGGGTCGGCGCCGTGCACGGCCGTCTTGACCAGCGGGGAGTTGACGATCGCTTTGGCCACCCGCTTGGCCTGTGACCGGTCCCTGGCCCGGTCGACAACCACCTCGATGAGCGTCTCGGCGCCCTCGCCGTCCCTGGCGATCTGGCGGGTCAGCGATCCGGCGACCGACGCCAACGCGGCCTCCAGCGCATCGAGCTCGACGGGTCCAGCGGCGCCGCTGGCCAACACGACGGCGGTGTCGCTAGTCGACGTGTCGGTGTCGATGCTGACGCAGTTGAACGTGCGCTCGACGACGCGCCGGAACCGCTCGTCGAGTTCGGTCGCCGGCACCTCGGCGTCGGTCAGTACCACCGCGATCATCGTCGCCATGTCCGGCTCGATCATCCCGACGCCCTTGGCGATCCCGACGACCCGCGCCGCGCTGCCGGCCACGGTCGCCGACGCCACCTTGAGCACGGTGTCGGTCGTCATCATCGCCCTGGCGGCGTCCTCGGCGACCGTGCCCGCCGGCGCCGTCGGGACGCGCTCGATGCCGGCCAGGAGCCGCTCCATCGGGTAGCGCCGCCCGATCACGCCGGTCGACGCCACGAGCACATCGGTGGCGGCGACGTCGAGCCGGCGGGCGACGGCCGACACCAGCAC
>JACCUL010000194.1 GCA_013811855.1 Acidimicrobiia bacterium | reverse complement strand
CGCAGCACCTCGCCGCGCTCCATCTTGTGGAAGGCGTCCTCGACGGCGTCAAGACCGATCTCCTCGCTGACGAATCGGTCGAGGTCCAGCCGGCCCTTGCGGTAGAGGTCGATCAGCATCGGGAAGTCCCGCGTCGGCAGGCAGTCGCCGTACCAGCTGGACTTGAGCGCGCCGCCGCGGCCGAACACCTCGATGAACGGCAGCTCGAGCACGTCGGTCGGACGCGGGACGCCGACCAGGACCACCGTGCCGGCGAGGTCGCGGGCCTCGAAGGCCTGGCGGTACACCTTCGGGTTGCCGATGGCCTCGATGCAGACGTCGGCGCCGAAGCCGCCGGTGACCGACTTGACGAAATCGACCGGGTCGGTCTCCGAGCTGTTGCAGGTGTGGGTCGCGCCGAACTCCTTGGCCCACTCCAGCTTGCGGTCGTCGATGTCGATGCCGATGATCGTGCCGGCCCCGGCGAGACGGGCGCCGGCGATCGCCGCGTCGCCAACGCCACCGCAGCCGAAGACGGCGACGGACTGGCCGCGGCTGACCTGCCCAGTGTTGATGGCCGCGCCGAGGCCCGCCATGACACCGCAGCCGAGCAGCCCTGCGGCCGTCGCGGGAGCCTCCGGGTCGACCTTCGTGCACTGACCGGCGGCGACGAGCGTCTTGTCGCAGAAGGCGCCGATGCCGAGCGCCGGCGAGAGCACCGTGCCATCGGTCAGGGTCATCTTCCGTGTGGCGTTGTGAGTGGCGAAGCAGTACCACGGTTCGCCGCGCCGGCAGGCCCGGCAGTCGCCGCACACGGCCCGCCAGTTGAGGATCACGAAGTCTCCAGGCGCGACCTCGGAGACGCCGTCGCCGACCGACTCCACGATGCCCGCCGCCTCGTGGCCGAGCAGGAACGGGAAGTCGTCGTTGATGCCGCCCTCGCGGTAGTGCAGGTCGGTGTGGCAGACCCCGCACGCTTGGATCTGTACCACCGCCTCGCCCGGCCCGGGATCGGGCACGACGATCGTCTCGATGCTCACCGGCTCACCCTTGGCGCGGGCGATCACTCCCCGTACTTCCTGCGACATGGCTGTGGACGGTAGTCGCCGCCCCAGCGCGTCCCGTCGTCCTGGTTCGTGTGGACGGGCACGACCGATGCCGTCGTGTGTGTCCACACGAACGGGAGGTCGCGCCTCAGAACAACCGCAGGTCGGTCGGCGCCAGGCCGCGGAGCTCGTCGTAGTCGACCTCCACCCAGCGGAAGCCGCGGGACTCGGCGAGCACCCGGGCCTGCGGTCGGACGACCTGGGCGACGAACACGCCGCGCACGGTGCCGAGCGTGCTGTCGAGGTGCAGGCGCTCGATGTAGCGGCCGAGCTGCTCGACGCCGTCGATCTCGCCGCACCGCTTGACCTCGACGGCGACGACCTTGCCGTCGGCGTCCCGGCAGACGAGGTCGACGGGACCGATGGCCGTCGGGTACTCCCGCCGCACGAGCGTCATCCCGGCCTCGATGGCGTGGGGTGCCGCCGCCAGCAGCTCCTGCAGGTGGCTCTCGACCCCGTCCTTTTGCAGGCCCGGATCGTCGCCGAGCTGGTGGGACGTGTCGGCCAGCACCTCGTGCAGCGTGATCGTGAGCTGCTCGCCCTTGGGGTTGGTGACGACCAACCGCTCGGCGTCGGCGACGAGCGTGTTCGGCGCGTTCATCCAGTTCAGTGGTTTGTAGGCTCCGCCGTCGGCGTGGACGGCCACGCACCCGTCGGCCTTGACCATGATCATCCGCACCGCCTCGGGCAGGTGGGCCGCCAGCCGCCCGGCGTAGTCCACCGAGCACCGGGCGATGACGATCCGCACGGCCGGCGACGCTACCGAGGGGCGCGGTGGCGGCGTTCCGGCTGGCGCGACTGCATGCGGCGCTGGATGACGGCGCGGCGCGCCTGCAGCTCCCGATGGGTGAGTCGATCGACGCTGGCGTCCAGCCCGAAGCCGGCCTTCACACCATCCATGTCGAACGTGACGGCGCGGTGATCGAGGCCCAGCTCCCGCCCGAGCCGGGCGCCATGACGTTGGGCGAAGAGGGTCGACACCGTGGCGATCTCGGCGAGGATGTCGAGGTCGGGGGCCAGCCGGGCGATGGCGCCGTCGATGAAGATCAGGTTCTTGGCGTAGAGCATCAGCTCCTTCGGCATCCGCGCCCCGTAGCCGAGCAACGCCTTGACGACCCGCTGCACCTCGGCCACGAGCTGATCGCCGGTCAGCGTGGTCGGATCGACGGGTGGCCGGTCGAGGCCGAGGTCGCGGATCACGGCGTCCACGTCGGTGTCGCGGGGGAGCGCGCCGAGATCCGCCAGCGCGGCCATCTGGGCGCGGACGTCGTTGGTCATCGCGCCGAGCATCATCCGCAGGAACGCCAGCCGACGGTGGCCATCCAGCCGCCCGACGATGCCGTAGTCGAGCAGGCCGGTACGGCCATCCGGGAGCACGAGCAGGTTGCCACCGTGCAGGTCGCCGTGGAAGACGCCTTCGACCATCGCCCCTTCCATCAGGGCGATCATCGCCGTGCGCACGACGGCCTCGGTGTCCACGCCGGCGTCACGCATGCCGCTGACGTCGTCGAAGCGAAAGCCGTGCAGGCGCTGCATCACCAGCACGCGGCGGGTCACCAGGTCGGGGTGGGGCCGGGGTACGACGTAGCCGGTCTGGCCGACGGCGCGCAGCATCGCCGCGACGTCGAGCATGTTGGCGGCCTCGATGCGGAAGTCGAGCTCCTCGACGATGGTGTCGGCGAACAGCTCGACGAGCGCCGGCGGGTTCGCCAACGACGCCACCGGGATGCGCCCGACGAGGTGCGGAGCCACCCATGCCATCGCCCGGAGGTCTTCGCGCACGACCCGACCGATGTCCGGCCGCTGCACCTTGACGACGACGTCCTCGCCGGATCGGAGGCGGGCCGCGTGGACCTGGGCGATCGACGCCGCCGCCAGTGGACGGTCGTCGAAGCGGTCGAACAGCTCCTCGATCGATCCGCCGAGGTCCTCCTCGACGATGCGGCGGACGGTGGCGATGTCCTCGGCCGGCACCTGGTCGCGACAGCGCTTGAACTCGGCCACCAGCTCGGGTGGGAACAGCCCTTCGCCGGAGGAGATGATCTGGCCGAGCTTGATGAACGTCGGCCCGAGGGCCTCGGCTGCCCGCCGCAGCCGCCGGGAGAGCTCGGCCGTGCTGGCGGCCCCGGC
>JACCUL010000153.1 GCA_013811855.1 Acidimicrobiia bacterium | reverse complement strand
ACCCGGATCTGGGCACTCAAGTCGGGCGCCGCCCGGTGAGCGAACCGTGCTGTTCAGTTGGCGTGGAGCGCGGCGTTGAGCCCGCCCCACGAACCGGATCGGGCCCGGGCTTCCACCTGGCCGGTCTGGCTGTGGCGGAGGTACATCAGGTTCGACGCGCCGGAGAGCTGGCGGCCCTTGACGACCTCGCCGTCGGGGAGCTTCACGAGCGTGCCGGCGGTGACGTAGAGGCCCGCTTCGACGACGCAGTCGTCGCCGAGGCTGATGCCGATGCCGGCGTTGGCGCCGAGCAGGCAGCGCTCGCCGATCGTGACCTGCTCCGTGCCGCCGCCCGACAGCGTGCCCATGATCGACGAGCCGCCGCCGAGGTCGGTGCCGTCGCCGACGACGACGCCCTGGGAGATGCGCCCCTCGACCATCGACGTGCCGAGCGTGCCGGCGTTGAAGTTGCAGAAGCCCTCGTGCATCACCGTCGTGCCGGAGCCCAGGTGGGCGCCGAGCCGGACCCGGCTGGCGTCGGCGATGCGCACGCCGGACGGGACCACGTAGTCGGTCATCGGCGGGAACTTGTCGAGCGCCCGCACGGTGAGGGCCCGGCCGTCGCGACGCTGGGCCAGGCGGACGTCGTCGAGGTCGGCCGGGGCGACGGGCCCGAGGTTGGTGAACGCCACGGTGTTCAAGTGCCCGAACACGTCCTCCAGGTTCAGCGAGCGGGGGGCGGCCAGGCGGTGCGACAGCAGGTGCAGCCGGAGGTAGACGTCGGGCGCCGAGGCCGGCGGCGCGTCGGCGTCGATGGTGATGCGCACCGGCCGGATCGTCACCTTGCGCGTCGTGTCGGCGCGATCGCCGCCGGCCAGCGCGACGTCGACCGCCTCCGGTGCCGATTCGCCGAACTCACCCCACCCGACCCAGCGGAACCACGTGTCGAGCGTCGTGCCGTCAGCGGCCACGGTCGTGAACCCCGCCCCCCACGCAGCCCGGCTCATTCGCCAACCTCCGGACGCAGCGTCGGGAAGAGGATGACGTCGCGGATCGTGTCGACGCCGGCGAGCAGCATCACCAGCCGGTCGACGCCGACGCCCAGCCCGCCGGTCGGCGGCATGCCGTACTCGAGGGCCCGCAGGTAATCCTCGTCGACCGTGCCCCGGTCGGCGTCGCCGGCGTCCTTGGCCCGCTGCTCGTCCTCGAAGCGGAGGCGCTGCTCGACGGGGTCGTTCAGCTCGCTGTAGCCGTTGGCCAGCTCGCGCCCGTCGACGAACAGCTCGAAGCGCTCGGTGAGCAACGGGTCGTCGCGGTCGACGCGGGCCAGCGGCGAGATGTCGGTGGGGTGGCCGGTGACGAGCACCGGGGCGACGATCGACCCCTCGACGAGCTCCTCGAACACCGCCTCGACGAGCTGGCCGGCGCTCCACGCCGCCTCCCAGCGGATGCCGTGGCGCTCGGCCACGGTGCGCAGCGCGTCGACACCGAGCGACGGGTGGACCTCCTCGCCGGCGGCGTCGCTGGCGAGGTCGACCATCCGCCGGCGCGGCCACGGCGGCACCAGGTCGACCGGCTCCCCGCCGATCGTCACCGTCGTCGTGCCGAGCGCGTCCCGGCAGGCGTTGGCGACGAGGTCCTCCGTGAGCGCCATCACGTCGCGCACGTCGGCGAAGGCCTCGTAGGACTCGAGGATCGTGAACTCGGGGTTGTGACGTGGCGACAGCCCTTCGTTGCGGAAGACGCGACCGATCTCGAACACCCGGTCCATCCCGCCGACGATGAGCCGCTTCAGGTGCAGCTCGACGGCGACGCGCAAGTGCAGCTCCATGTCGAGGGTGTTGTGGTACGTCACGAACGGACGGGCGTGCGCGCCGCTGGCCTGCTCGTGGAGGACGGGGGTCTCGACCTCCGCGTAGCCGCGCTCGTGGAACGTGGTGCGCAGGCTGGCGACGACGGCGTGGCGCACGTCGAAGGCCCGGCGGGCCTCGGCGTTGACGACGAGGTCGGCGTAGCGCTGGCGGAAGCGGGTGTCGGGATCCTGAAGGCCGTGCCACTTGTCGGGCAGCGGGCGGATCGACTTGGCCAGCAGCTCGACCCGATCGACCTTGACCGAGAGTTCGCCGGTCCGCGTGGTCATGACCGTGCCGGCGGCGCCGACCCAGTCCCCGAGATCGAGCTCCTTGACCGTCTGGAACCCATCGTCGCCGAGCTCGGCGTGGGAGGCGAACAGCTGCAGCTCGTGGCCGCGGTCGGCGACCGTCAGGAAGACGAGTTTGCCGCTGTCGCGCTTACGCCGCACGCGCCCGGCAACAGTGACCTTGTCGGACGTCTCCGTGCCCGGCTCGAGATCGGGCCACGCGGCGTGGACGTCGGCCGCCGTGTGGGTGCGGTCGAAGCGGTACGGGTACGGCTCGTGACCTTCCGCACGTCGCGCGTCGACGACGGCCTGACGGCGGGCCCGCTCGGCGGCCAGCCCGCTGCCGGCGCTGCCGGTAGCTTCGTCCTCCACGCCGAGGCAAGGTACCCGCGTAGGCTCCCTGCGGTGACGACGACCTTCGTGATCATCGGGGGCGGGCCGGCCGGCAACACGGCCGCCACCTACGCCGCCCGGATGGGCGCGCAGGTCACGGTGGTCGAGCGCGACGTCGTCGGCGGCGCCGCCCACCTGTGGGACTGCATCCCGTCCAAGACGATGATCGCCACGGGCGGGGCGATGAGCTTCGTGCGCCGCTCGACCGGGATGGGACTCGAGCAGTCGGCAGCCGTCATCGACACCGAAGCCCTGACGTCGCGCATCGAGCACATCAAGAGCCACCTCCAGCACGGCACGACGCGCCTGCTCACGAGCCAGGGCGTGCGCCTGGTGCGGGGCGTGGCCCGGTTCGTGTCCCCGGACGAGGTCGAGGTCGAGACGGTCGACGGCACGACGCGCCTCCGGTTCGACAGCGCGCTGGTCGCCACCGGCTCCCGGCCGCGCATCCCCGACTGGTGCACGCCCGACGGCGACCGCATCCTGACGACGCGGGACTGCTACCCGCCGAAGGTGTTCCCAGAGTCGGTGACGGTCATCGGTTCGGGTGTCACCGGCGTCGAGTTCGTCCACATGTTCTCGTCGTTCGGGGCCAAGGTCACGCTCGTGGTGTCCCGCCAGCAGGTGCTGCCCGGCAAGGACCCGGAGGTGGCGGCGGTGCTGGAGGACGACTTCTTGACGCGCGGCGTGCAGCTCCTCAAGGGGGCGCGGGCCACGGCGATCGACCGGGACGACGACGGGGTCGGCGTGATCGTGCGCTGCGACGACGGCCGGGTCGTGCACTCGACGCATGCCGTGCTGGCGATCGGGTCGGTGCCCAACTCGGACGGGCTCGGGCTCGACATCGCCGGCGTCGAGGTCGACGCGGGCGGCTACATCACGATCGACCACAACTGCGTCACGTCCGTGCCGACGATCTACGCCGCCGGGGATGTCAGCGGCAAGCTGCCGTTGTCGTCGGTGGCGTCGATGCAGGGTCGCAAGGTGGCCGAGCGGCTGATGGGGGTGCACGCCCGCGAGCACCGCCACCTCGACTACGACAAGGCGGCGTCGGCCATCTTCACCGAGCCCGAGATCGCCGACGTCGGGCTGGCCGAGGCCGAGGCGTTCTCGTCCGGGCGCAAGATCCGGGTGACCAAGGTGCCGTTCTCGGCCGCACCCAAGGCGCTGATCAACAACGACCCGCGCGGGTTCGTGAAGATCATCTCCGACCCGGCCACGGGCGTCGTGCTCGGCGGCTCCATCGTCGGGCGCCACGCCGCCGAGCTGATCTCGGTCATCGCCCTCGCGGTCACCGCCAACCTCAAGGTGTCCGACATCGTCGAGAGCCTCCTCGTCCACCCCGCCCTCTCAGAAGCGTTGGCCGAAGCCGCCGAGTAGGCCCGCCGGTCTCATCCCGGTTTCGTGTCAGCGATATCGACCGATTCCGTCGGGATCGCTGACCAGAACGCCGGATGGGACGATCAGGCGATGACGACGACGACGTCGCCGCCGCCGACGGTGTCGCCGGGGGCAGCCTTGATCTCCTTGACGGTGCCGGCCTTCTCGGTCGTGATCTGGTTCTCCATCTTCATCGCCTCGAGCACGACCACGGCCTGACCGGCCTCGACCTCCTGGCCCACCTCGACGAGCACCTTGACGATCGTGCCCTGCATCGGCACGGTCACGTCGCCAGTGCCGGCGGCGGCACCGCTCCCGGAAGCGCCCCGCCTGGGACGACCGCCGCCCTTGCCGGCGCGCCCGGCGGCGACCGGTGACAAGTCGGCTTCGGGCACCCACACGGTGACGTCGAAGCGCTTGCCGTTGACCTCGACCGTGGTGCGCCGAGCGACCGTCGGGCCGGGCCCGTCGCCGTCGCCATCCCCCTCCGCGGTGGCCGGCGGGGCCGCCTTTGGCCTCACGCCGCTGAGGTCCAGGCGCTCCTCGACCCACTTCGTCGAGTGCGTCACGGCCTCGAAGTCGGGATGCCGGAGGATGGCGAGGTCGGCCGGCACGGTGGTGGCGACCCCCTCGACGACTAGCTCCTCGAGCGCCCGGATCGTCCTGGCGATAGCGGTCGGGCGGTCCTCGCCCCACACGATCAGCTTGCCGACGAGGTTGTCGTAGAACTGGCTGACCTCGTCGCCCGTGCCGTACCCGGCGTCGAAGCGCACCCCGAACCCGTTCGGCGCCTCCAACTTGGTGATCCGCCCGGGCGAGGGGAGGAACGCCCCACCGGCGGGGTCCTCGGCGTTGATCCGCACCTCGATGCCGTGGCCCCGCTGCCGCGCCCGCACCTGCTCCTGGGTCATCGGCAACGGCTCGCCGGCGGCGACCCGGATCTGCCACTCGACGAGATCAATCCCCGTGATGACTTCGGTGACAGGATGCTCGACCTGCAGGCGGGTGTTCATCTCGAGGAAGAAGAAGTCGCCGTCCTGGTAGATGAACTCGACGGTCCCGGCGTTGTGGTAGCCGACCGCTGCGCCGGCCTTGACGGCGGCCACACCCATGGCGTCCTCGACCCCGTCGGGCAGGGCGGGCGCCGGCGCCTCCTCGATCAGCTTCTGGTGCCGTCGTTGGGCCGAGCAGTCGCGGGTCGACACCCACACGACGTCGCCGCGGGTGTCGCCGACGATCTGCACCTCGACGTGGCGCGGCCATGTCAGGTAGCGCTCGACGTAGACCTCGTCGCGCCCGAAGAAGCTCTTGGCCTCCCGCTGGGCGCTGGCCATGGCCTCGGCGACGTCGCCGGCAGCTTCGACGACCTTCATGCCCCGCCCGCCACCGCCGAACGCGGCCTTGATGGCGATCGGCCAACCCTGCTCCTCCCCGAAAGCGACGATCTCGTCGGGCGAGGCGGCGAACTCGGTGGTGCCGGGCACGATGGGCGCGCCGCCGCGCAACGCGGCCTTGCGGCTCGACACCTTGTCGCCCATCTCCTCGATGGCCTCGGGCGGCGGGCCGATGAACGTGACGCCGAGGTCGGTGATGCGCCGGGCGAAGTCGGCGTTCTCGCTGAAGAACCCGTAGCCCGGGTGGACGGCGTCGGCGCCGCTGTCCTGGATCGCCCGCATGATGGCGTCGGCGTTGATGTAGCTCTCGGCCGCGGTCTTGCCGCCGAGCGCGTACGCCTCGTCGGCCAGCTTGGTGTGCCGGGCGTCCCGATCGAGCTCGCTGTACACCGCGACCGTGGCGATGCCCATCTCGCGCGCCGTCCGCATGACCCGCACGGCGATCTCGCCGCGGTTGGCGATCAGGATCTTCTGCGGCACGGCTGTCAATGTAGGTGGCATGGGTTCGGCGCTCGCCAACGCCTGGGAGCGGGCGACGCCGTGGCCCGCAGGGTGGGACGTGCGGTTCGTCGCCGAGACGGGCAGCACCAACGACGACCTCGGCGCCCGGGCGGCCGAGCTGCCCGACGGCACGGTGCTCGCCGCTGGGCACCAGACCGCCGGGCGGGGTCGGCTGGGTCGACGATGGGAGGCACCTCCCGGCGCCAACCTGCTGGCGTCGATCCTGTTGCGTCGTCCGCCGTCGGACCCGGGCGAGCTCGTGCGCCGGGTGTCGCTGGCCGCCGTCGACGCCTGCCGCGCCGTCGCCGGTGTCGAGGCCCGCCTCAAGTGGCCCAACGACGTGATCGTCGGGGATCGCAAGCTGGCCGGCGTCCTGGCCGAGCGGCACGCCTCCGACGTCGTCGTGGTGGGGATCGGGCTCAACGTCGGGTGGGCGCCCGACGGCGCGGCCCGCCTCGGCGACGACGTCGACCCGGCCGACGTCCTGGCGGCCCTCTTGGCCGCGTTCGACGAGCTGCCGGCCGACGTCGGCCCCGCGTACCGGGCGGCGCTCGACACGCTCGGCCGAGGCGTGCGGGTCGAGCGGGCCGACGGTGACCTCGTCGGGACGGCCACCGACATCGAGCCGGACGGTCGGCTCGTCGTCGTCGACGGCGAAGGGTCGACCCGCCACGTCAGCGTCGGCGATGTCGTGCACCTGTGGCCCCGCAGCCGAGGGGAGCCACCGTGACTGATCGAGTCCGACGACAGGCGGGGTGGCCCGGATCGGTGGCCCGCCACCGTTAGCGTGATCGGCCGTGTCCGGCAGCCGACTCCGCCGTCCTCCCGGCGCGCTCGCGCTCGGTCTGGCCGTGCTGGTCGGCGCCTCCGGCGCCGCCGGCGTCATCATCGGCGCCCGCCAGAGCACCGCCCAGGTCGAGCGCGTGCCTGACATGCAGGAGTCGCTGGCCGTCAACGACGGTCCGGCCGAGAACTTCCTCCTCGTCGGCTCCGACTCCCGCGAGGGCACCTCCGACGACGACCCCAATGCCGACCAGATCGGCACCGAATCGGAGGTCACGGGCCGGCGCAGCGACACGATCATGATCCTGCGACGGGAGAAAGACGGCGGCGCGGCCCTGCTCAGCCTGCCCCGCGACCTGTGGGTCCCGATCTCGGGCACCGACCACTCGAGCAAGATCAACTCGGCGTACAACGAGGGCGCCGGGCGCCTGGCCAGGACGGTCACCGAAGCCCTCGGGATCCCCATCCACCACTACGTCGAGATCGACTTCCAGGGGTTCCAGACCCTCGTCGACGCCATCGGCGGGATCGAGCTCTGCGTGCCCAACCCGGCGCGGGACACGAAGTCGGGGCTCGCGCTCGAGCCGGGCTGCCAGGAGATCGACGGGACCACGGGCCTGGCCTACGCCCGCAGCCGGACCTACGAGGAGTTCGTCGACGGCGACTGGCAGCTCGACGGCCGCGCCGACCTCGGTCGCATCGAACGCCAGCAGCTGTTCATCCGGACGGCCGTCAACGAGGTGCTGGGCCAGGTGCGCGACGACCCGTTCGCGCTCGGTGACCTGATCGACGCCGGTGCCGGCGCCGTGCGTCTCGACGAGAGCACCGATCCGCTGGCCGCGGCCGAAGCCCTGCGGGCCGCGGCCGAGATCGGGCTGGCCACCTACACGCTCCCGGTCGACCCGATCACGATCGGCGACCAGTCGGCGCTCGAGCTGGCCGAGGGCGCCGACGCCGTGCTGGCCTACTTCAACGGCACCGGCCCGCAGCCGGCGCCCGACGCCACGGTGCCCGGCTGATGAAGGCCCTCATCCTGGCCGGCGGCGCCGGCACCCGGCTCCGCCCGATCACGTACACGCGGGCCAAACAGCTCGTCCCCGTCGCCAACCGACCGATCCTGTTCTACGGCATCGACTCGATGGTCGCCGCCGGCATCACCGACATCGGCGTCATCGTCGGCGACACCGCGGCCGAGGTGCGCGAGGCGCTCGGTGACGGCTCCGGGTTCGGCGCGTCGATCACGTACCTGCCGCAGGACGCCCCGCTCGGCCTGGCCCACTGCGTGCTCATCGCCAGGGACTTCCTGGGCGACGACGACTTCGTGATGTACCTCGGCGACAACCTGCTCGAGCAGGACCTCGGCGCCTTCGTCGACGCCTTCGAGACGGCCCAGGGCGGCGCCGATCCCCCGGTGGCGCAGATCCTCCTCAAACAGGTGCCTGACCCGCACCGGTTCGGCATCGCCGAGCTCGACGGCGACGGCCACGTGGTCTCGCTCGTCGAGAAGCCGCAGGACCCGCCGTCGGACCTGGCCCTCGTCGGCGTCTACCTGTTCGACCCGACGATCCACGAGGCCGTCCGCGCCATCGCCCCGTCGGAGCGCGGCGAGCTGGAGATCACCGACGCCATCCAGTGGCTCATCGACGCCGGCCACCGCGTCCGCACCGAGCTGCTGACCGGCTGGTGGATCGACACCGGCAAGCTGACCCCGCTGCTGGAGGCCAATCGCCTCCTCCTGGAGAAGATCGAGCCCCGCATCGACGGCAAGGTCGACGACGAGTCGACGATCGACGGTCGAGTCGTCGTCGAAGAGGGCGCCGAGGTCGTCGGTTCGACGGTCCGCGGCCCTGCGGTGATCGGGGCCGGCGCCCGCGTCATCGACAGCTTCGTCGGCCCGTTCAGCGCCATCGGCCCCGACTGCCAGATCGTCGGCAGCGAGATCGAGCACTCCGTCGTCATGGAGGGATCGCAGGTGCTGCACATCCCCCGCCTCGGCGACAGCCTGATCGGCCGCGAGACCGTGATCAGCCGCAGCCGGCGCCGGCCGGCGTCGTTGCGCCTGATGATCGGCGACCACTGCCAGGTCGACGTCGAATGAGCACGCGAGTGAGATGGTGAACCGTGGCTGATGTGACCGAGTCCGAGCGGATCGCCGAGGTGTACGTCGTGCGGCCGTCGATCCACGGCGACGAGCGCGGTGTCTTCGTCGAGACGTACCGCCGGGAGTGGTTCCCGCGGGGTCGGGAGATGCTGCAGGGCAACCGGGCCGATCGCCAGGCCGGCTCGATCGTCGGGTTGCACTACCACCTCCATCAGGCCGACTACTGGTACGTGCCGAACGGCTCGGCACGGGTCGTCCTGCACGACCTGCGCGACGGCGGCCCCACCGACGGGGCGACGCTGACGATCGATCTCGGCGGGCCCGAGCATCTGGGTGTCTTCATCCCGCCGGGCGTGGCCCACGGCTTCGCCGCGCTGACCCACATGACGATCACGTATCTCGTCGACGGGTACTACAACCCTGCCGACGAGCTCGGCGTGGCGTGGGACGACCCGGAGATCGGCGCCGACTGGGGCCTGACCGACCCGATCCTGTCCGAGCGCGACCAGCGCAACCCGCGCCGGGCCGACCTGCCGGCCGGTCGCCGCCCGTCGTGGAGGCTGCGCACGTGAATGTTCTGCTCGTGACTGGTGGGGCGGGGTTCATCGGGTCCAACTTCGTGCGCTACTGGCGCGACGTCCATCCCGACGACACGGTGGTCGCGCTCGACGCGCTGACGTACGCCGGCGTGCGCGAGAACGTCGACGGGCTGCCGGGCGTCGAGTTCGTCGCCGCCGACATCGGCGACACCGACACCGTCGCCGAGGTGCTGACCGAGTACGGCGTCGACGTCATCGTCAACTTCGCCGCCGAGTCGCACAACAGCCTGGCCGTGCTCGACCCGGCCCGCTTCTTCCGCACCAACGTGCTCGGCACCCAGGGGCTGTGCGAGGCGGCACGACGTGTCGGCGTCGAGCGGTTCCACCACGTGTCGACGTGTGAGGTGTACGGCGACCTGGACCTCGACACCGACGAGGCGTTCACCGAGTCGTCGCCGTACCGGCCGCGCACGCCGTACAACGCGTCGAAGGCCGGCGGCGACCACGTCGTGCGCGCCTACCACGAGACGTGGGACCTGCCGATCACGATCACGAACTGCGCCAACAACTACGGCAAGTTCCAGTTCCCGGAGAAGGTCATCCCGTATTTCACGACGCTGGCCCTGCGCGACGACCCCTTGCCGCTGTACGCCTCGACGCAGAACCGGCGGGAGTGGATCCACGCCGTCGACCACTGCCGAGCCATCGACCTCATCCTCCAGCGGGGCCGGATCGGCGAGACGTACCACGTCGGCACGGGCGTCGAGCAGAGCATCGAGCAGATCGCCGACACGGTGCTCGGGCACCTCGGCAAGCCGGCGTCGCTGAAGACGATCGTCCCGGATCGCCCCGGCCACGACCGTCGGTACGTGCTCGACTGGACCAAGATCCGCGGGGAGCTGGGTTGGGAGCCGCAGGTCGAGTGGGCGGCGGGGATCGCCGAGACCATCGACTGGTACGCCGAGCACCCGGAGTGGTGGGAGCCGCTGCGCGAGCGGGCGCCCGTCGTCGAGACATCGGCGTGGCAGGGCCGGACGTCCGGCGCCGCAGGCACCGCCGGCTGATCGTGCGGCTGCTCGTCACCGGGGCCGGAGGGCAGGTCGGCCGGGAGGTCGTCGCCGTCGCCACCGCGGCCGGGGACGACGTCCTGGC
>JACCUL010000152.1 GCA_013811855.1 Acidimicrobiia bacterium | reverse complement strand
ACGTAGAGGGTGCTGCCGTCCGGCGAGAGGGCGATGCCGTTCGGCTTGTCGAAGCCGTCGGCGGCCACATCGGTCGTGGCGGTGACCGGGTCCCAGCGATGAACGAGGGCGGGCAGCTCGGGCCGGGGCCGGAACCCCTGGAGGTGGCCGTACTCGGGGTCGGTGAACCAGATCGCACCGTCGGCGGCGACGACCACGTCGTTCGGCGAGTTGAACGGGAGGTCCCGCCACCGATCGACGACGACCTCCCGGTGTCCGGTCACCACGTCGATGCGGCTGATGCAGGCGTCGTGGTCGAGGTCACCCTGCTCGCACACGACGAGCAGGCCGTCGTGGTCGAGCGTCATGCCGTTGGGCATCACCGCCCCCACGGTGATCTCGTCGACATCGCCGCCATCGACCACGACGCGCAGGATCACCGACTGCGGACCCGGGCGGCGCACCGAGGTGGCGTACAGCACGGCGTCGCCGGCGACGTACACGGGGCCCTCATGGGCGTCGCACAGGGCGACGATCGACCGGTCGAACATGTCCGTTCCAGTCCGCCGATTGGGCGGCGCGTTACGCGCTGAGGGAGCGCGGCGCGACGGACGTGTAACGCCCTGGCTCGCCGCCGGACCGACCACGCATCCATCGAAGGGAGGACTGATGAACGGTCTGCAGGGCAAGACGGCGATCGTCACCGGCGGCAGCTCGGGGATCGGCCAAGCCATCGCCGTGAGGCTGGGGAACGAGGGGGTCGACGTCGCCATCAACTTCGTCGGCGCGCTCGAGGGCGCCGAGGCGACGCGCGAGGCGATCGAGGCCGGCGTTCGGGCCTGCGTCGACGAGGTCAACTCGTGCCCGGCGTCGAGCCGGGCCATCGTCGTCGAGGCCGACGTCTCCGACGAGGCCGCCGTCCAGCGCATGTTCAAGGAGGTCCGGGCCGAGTTCGGTTCCGTCGACCTTCTCGTCAACAACGCCGGCATCCAGATCGCTCAGGACTCCGACCAGCTCGACACCGACGCCTTCGACCGTGTTCTGGCCGTCAACTTGCGCGGCTCGTTCCTGTGCGCTCGCGAGCAGATCCGCCACCTGCTCGACGAGGACCGCTCTGGGGCCATCGTCAACATCTCGTCGGTCCACCAGCTCATCCCGAAGCCAAAGTTCCTCGCGTACTCGGTCAGCAAGGGCGGCATGCAGAACCTCACCCGGACCCTGGCCCTGGAGTACGCCGGCCGCAGGATCCGCGTCAACGGCATCGGCCCAGGGGCCACCGTGACGCCGATCAACCGGTCGTGGATCGACGATCCGGTCAAGCGCGAGCTCGTGACCGCCCACATCCCGATGAACCGCGCCGGCGATGCCGAGGAGATGGCGGCCGCGGCGGCGTTCCTGCTCTCCGAGGAGGCTGCGTACATCACCGGTCAGACGCTGTTCGTCGACGGGGGTCTGACCCTGTTCGCCGACTTCCGGGGCACCTGGTCCTCGGAGTGATCTGGGCGCGGAGAGTCCCGAAAGTGGGACTCAGCGCGCCCAGTAACCGATCGCGGTGGGCTCGGCCCGCCAGCACGTCGCGGGACGACGAGTACGGTTCCGGGCCGTGCACGCGGGCGTGGACCAGACCGAAGCCGACGACACTCGGCTCGTCGCCGCCCTGCGCGCCGGTGACGAGCAGGCCTTCGGCGGGCTCGTCGACCGCTACTACGGGGTGATGCTGCGCGTCGCCCGGGACTACGTGGCCACGAAGGAGGCCGCCGAAGACGTCGTCCAAGAGACGTTCCTCGGCGTCATCCAGGGCATCGACCGGTTCGAGGGGCGCTCGTCGTTGCGCACGTGGATGTTCCGGATCCTCGTCAACCGGGCCAGGACACGCGGGGAGCGGGAGGGGCGGACGAGGCCGTTCTCGTCGTTCGCCAGCGGGCTCGACGATGACGAGCCGGCCGTCGATCCGGACCGCTTCGTCCCCGACGGCCGCTGGGCGGGGTTTTGGAGCGCACCGCCGTCGGCCGAGCATCTGCCGGACGCCAAGGTCCTCGCCGTCGAGCTCGGCGACCGCCTGACGCAGGCCATCGAGACGCTCCCGCCCGCCCAGCGCACCGTGCTCGAGCTGCGCGACGTCCGCGGATTCAGCTCGGCCGAGGTCTGCGAGCTCCTCGACATCAGCGAAGCCAACCAGCGCGTGCTGCTGCACCGCGCCCGCAGCAAGGCACGCGCCGTGTTGGAGCGTTACCTCCAGGCCGGTAGGCCGTGATGCGCCAACCCGTCGTCCGGTGCGTCGAGTTCGTCGAGTCGGTGACGGAGTGGACGGAGGGCGCGCTGTCCGACGACGACCGGCTCACGATCGAGGAACACCTCGTCGTCTGCCCCCACTGCACCGACTACCTCGTTCAACTGCGACTGGCCACCGAGGTGGTGCACGAGCAGCCCCCCGAGGCCCCAGCGACCGCCACCCGCACCGCGCTGCTCACCGCGTTCCGCAGCCAGCGCGACAGCCGCTAGCGCTCGATCCGGCACCCCCGACCTTCAGGGCACGCAGATCGTCCCGGTGTAGGAGGAACGCCCACCGGCCTCGGTCGTGAACGTGCCCTCGGCGCGGATCCCACCCGTCGCCCCGGTGAAATCGCCGGTCCCGCCGATGATCGTCTGAGCGTCGACGATGTCGCCCGCACCGGTGGTGTTGAACGCGCCGGCGTTCTTGGTCAGCAGCGTCCCCTCGAGGCCACGGACTTGGGCGTCGATGACGGCGTCGGAGGTGAACAGCACGACCCCGGTCGTCGGCGTGTCGGCCGTTGGCAGGAGTGCCGAGGCGGCGCCGGACAACGGGCCTCTGAACGATCCTCGGTACTCACCGTCGATGCACAGGCCGACGGGCGACGCGCAGTCGGGCCCGGCTGCGATCTGCTCGGTGTACGTGCCGCGCACGGTGATGCATCGTGGTGACGCCGTCGCCTCCGAGCCGACCAGCATCGCGGTCAGCGCGCCGACGGCCAGTCCGGTGATCGTTCGTGTGGTGGACATCGTGACCTCCATTCGCGGCGGCGAGTGCCGCACGGATCAACGTCCGCGCCGTCGACATCTCGTTACGCCGAAAGACGCCGGCCGACCAACGAGCCACCGGCCCCTGTTCGCTACGCCGCCCGATCAGCCAGTCCGAGCCGATCGGCCAGCCACGCCGATTGGAAGGCTCGCTCGGCGGCGTACCCGGCGTCGTAGGCCGCCTGGTCGCCATCCGGTCCGGACGCCGCGTGGCCGGCCGCGCAGGCGGCGACGAACGGCGACTGGGACGGCTGGCCATGTTCGGCGAAGTGGGCCGCGTCAGCGGCGAGCGCGCCGGACCGGCCAGCGAAGGTCGACTCGTCGACGAGGGCGCGCCACCAGCCGGCCGCGCACGGCGACGACCTTGTGGCGGGACTCGCCGCGCGGTCCGTCGAGCTCGACCTCCCACAGCGCGGCGGCGAGCCAGTGCGCCAGATCGGTCGGTCGGCACGCGTGCACCCCCTCCCGGCACGGCGCGGCCCGTGCCGCCTCGACCCATACGCCGGGGCGCCAGGGGGTTGCGGTGATCGGCGCCCGACCCTGCTCGTCGAGGAACTTGAACGCCCGCACGACGGCAACGTACTTCGTCAGGCGAGATCGGCGGTCCCCGAGGACACCACCCGCTCCGCGGTCGCGCGGATCAGGCCGCCGCGCTCAACTGCCGTCCGCCGCGAGCATCGCCTGACTGATGGCCCACGCCGCGTTGACCAGCCCGATGTGGCTGAACGCCTGGGGGAAGTTGCCGAGCAGTTCGCCGGTGCCCGGGTCGACCTCCTCGGCCAAGAGGTCGACGTCGTTCACGAACGCGATGGCCCGCTCGAACAGCGCCGTCGCCTGCTCGACCTGGCCGGCCAGCGCCCTGGCCTGGGCCAGCCAGAACGTGCACAGCAGGAACGTGCCCTCTTCGCCGGCGAGGCCGTCGGGGGCCAGGTACCGGTACACGAGGCCCCGTTCGTCGGTGAGGCGGTCCTCGATGGCATCCAGCGTCGCCAGCATCCGCGGATGGCGCGGGTCGATGAACCCGACGATCGGCATCATCAGCGCCGAGGCGTCCAGGTGGTCGCTGTCGAAGGCCTGCGTGAAGGCCTGAGCGCCCTCGCTCCACCCGCGTGTGTTGATGGCATCGGCGATGTCGTCGCGGATCGGCTTCCAGGTGTCGACCCGGTCGTCGGCGTCGAGCACGCCGGCCAGTGCGATGGCCCGGTCGAGGGCCACCCAGCACATCAGCTTGGAGTACAGGAACTGCTGGGCTCCCCCGCGCACCTCCCAGATGCCCTGGTCCGGTTCCGTCCACCGCGCCGCGGCGGCGTCGGCCAGGTCGGCGAGGAACGTCTTGGTGTCGGCGTCGCAGCCTGCGACGACGTCGGCAGCCGGGCGGCGGCGTTGAGCAGTTCGCCGTACACGTCGAGTTGGCGCTGGTCCCAGGCGCCGTTGCCGATCCGCACGGGGCGGCTGTCGCGCCACCCGGCCAGGTGCGGGAGCTCGCGTTCGGTGAGATCGTGCTCCCCGCCGACCCCGAACATGATCTGGAGATCGCCGCCGCGGCGGACCTGGGCCGCCGCCGAGGTGGACATGTAGGTGAAGAACGCGTCGGCCTCGTCCGGACACGCCGCCACCCACAACGCCTCGACGGTGAAGCTGGCGTCACGGACCCACGAGTACCGGTAGTCCCAGTTGCGACTCCCGCCGACCGACTCGGGTAGCGACGTGGTGGCGGCGGCCACGATGGCGCCGGTCGGCGCGAACGTGAGGGCCTGCAGCACCCGACCGCTGTGGTGGACGAGATCACGCCACGGGCCCTCGTACCGCTGGTGCAGGCGCGCCCACGAGCGCCACGTCGTGACGGTCCCGTCGAGTCGCCGTTGCAGATCGGCCTGGGTCCAGACCTGCGGCGCCGGCTCGTCGGTACGGCGATGGTGGAGCCCGAACCACACCGAGTCGCCTTCCGCCAGCGTGCAGCGCGCCGTCACCCGGCCGTCGGCGACGTCGACGGGGACCGGCGACGAGAGCACCATCACGTCGGGGCCGCCGTGCAGGCGCACGCCACCGTCGACGGGCACGACGACGGGCGTCACGAGGCCGTACTCCGGACGCGCCGCGAGCTCCATCGCGACGTCGACGGTTCCGGCCGTGGCCGTCACCCGGCGCACCAGCAACCGAGGTGACCGTTGGCCGAGCTCGTGGCCTCGCTCGCGGGGCCCGGTGGCGAGGGCATCGGTCACGGTGACCGTGCCGGCGGCGGTGGTGAACGTCGTCTCGAGCACCATCGTGCGGTCCACGTATCGACGCTCCACCGTCGCCTCGTCGACCGGAGCGATCGACCAGTGACCGGCGGCGGGATCCAACAGTCGGCCGAAAACGGACGGGCTATCGACACGCGGCCAGCACAGCCATTCGACGGCGCCGGCCCGGTCGACGATGGCCGTCGATCGACAGTCCGAGATGAGAGCGTGGTCGGCGATGGCGGTGGTGCTCATGACGGTCGTCCTTTTCGCATGATGAGGTCGGCAACGAGACCGGTCCATCCGGTCTGGTGAGAGGCGCCGAGGCCGGCCCCGGTGTCGCCGTGGAAGTATTCGTGGAAGAGCAATCGGTCGTGCAGCGCCGGGTCGCGCTGCAGTTGCTCGGCCGATCCGAACACGGGGCGGCGCCCTTCCGGCCCGTCGAGGAAGGTCGCGATCAGGCGGCGGGACAGCTCGTCGGCCACGTCGCTCAACGTGCGCCGCTGGCCCGACCCGGTCGGGCACTCGACGGTCACGTCGTCCCCGTAGAAGCGGGCGAACCGCTCGACCGCTTCCACCAGGAGGTGGTTGACCGGGAACCACACCGGGCCCCGCCAGTTCGAGTTGCCGCCGAACAGGCCGGTGGTCGACTCGGCCGGCTCGTAGTCGACGGAGTACTTCACGCCGGCCAGATCGACGGAGAACGGCTCGCCGCGATGACGGGCCGACAGGGCCCGCAGCCCGTGCGGCGACAGGAACTCGTCCTCGTCGAGCATGACGGCGAGGATGCGGGGCAGCCGTTCGGGCGGGACGACCGACAGCAGGTGGCCCTCGGCCCCGTCGCGGTCGTGGGTGCGGGCGATGGCCGCGGCGAACGCGGGCTTGTGCTCGGCGAACCAGCGCATCCGGCCGGCGAAGTCGGGCAGGCGCTGCAGCGTGGCCGAGCCCAACGTCGTCGTCGCCGCCAGCGGCAGGAGGCCGACGACCGACCGGACCGGCAGCGGCACCTTGCCTCCGTCCGTCAGGTGCAGCACGTCGTGGTAGAAGCCGGCGTCCTCGTCCCACAGCGACTCGCTGGCGGTGGCGATGTACGCGAAGTGCTCCAGGAACTTGGTGGCCATGTCCTCGTAGACGGGGTCGTGCTCGGCCAGCACGAGGGCGATCTCCAGGAGGTTGAGGCAGTACATCGCCATCCACGCCGTGCCGTCGGCCTGGGCCAGACGACCCTCGACGGGGAGTTGGGCCGAGCGGTCGATCGGGCCGATGTTGTCGAGGCCGAGGAAGCCGCCCTCGAACACGTTCATCCCCGCGGCGTCCTTGCGGTTCACCCACCACGTGAAGTTCAACAGCAGCTTGTGGAAGAGGCGGGCGAGGAACTCGTGGTCGCGGCGGCCGTCCAGCTCGAACACCCGGAGCGCAGCCCACGCGTGCACGGGTGGGTTGACGTCGCCGAAGGCCCATTCGTAGGCCGGCAACTGGCCGTTCGGGTGCATGTACCACTCGCGGCACAACAGGAGGAGTTGGTCCTTGGCGAACTGCGGATCGACGATCGCCAGCGGCACGCAGTGGAAGGCGAGATCCCACGCCGCGTACCAGGGGTACTCCCACGTGTCGGGCATCGAGATCACGTCGGCGTTGTTGAGGTGGCGCCACTCGTGGTTGCGCCCGCGTTGGCGGCCCGGCGGAGGTGGGGGCAGCGCCGGGTCGCCGTCCAGCCAGCGGTCGACGTCGAAGTGGAAGAACTGCTTGCTCCAGATCATTCCCGCCAGCGCCTGGCGCAGGACCCGGGCCTCGTCGGCGTTCGTGCCCTCCGGCGCGACGGCGGCGTAGAACTCGTCGGCCTCCCGCTCCCGGTCGGCCATCGCCCGCGCCCAGTCGTCGTCGACCCCGGCGCCGTCGGGCGAGAGGCGCAGGCGGATCTCGGCCGTTTCCCCGGCGGCCACCGTGAGGCGGTACCACAGCGCCGCCTTCGTGCCCGTGCCCTCGGGGTTGACCGTCGGCGCCCCGAGCACCACGTGGTCGGCGATCCCGTCCTTGGGAAAGTCGGGGCCGTCGACGCCCCAGAGCCGTCGGGCGTTCGACTCGTTGTCGCAGAACAGCCGCGCCGGCGCGCCGTCACCGACCAGCACGAGGCGACCGAGGTCGTGATGCTCGGCCACCAGCGCGGCGTCCTTGTCGGCGATCACCGGCGTGCGGTCATCGAGGCCCCACGACCACGTGTTGCGGAACCGCAGTGTCGGCAGCACGTGCAGCGTCACGTCGTCCGGGCCGGCGTTGCGGACCCGGACCCGCCCGCAGATGTCGTCGGGTCCGGCCTTGGCGTAGTCGGCGGTGACGTCCCAGTAGCGGTTGTCGTCGAGGATGCCGGTGTCGAGCAGCTCGAGCTCGGGGTCGAGGCGGCTGCGGGCGCCGTTCTCGCCGACCAGCCGCTCGTAGGGGAACTCGCGCTGCGGGTACAGGTAGGACCAGCGCATCCACGAGTGCTCGGCGTCGCGTCGAGGTACCACCACAACTCCTTGGCGTCCTCGCCGTGGTTGCCCTCGTTGCCGGTCAAGCCGAAGATGCGCTCCTTGAGGATCGGGTCGGCGCCGTTCCAGAACGCCAGCGCGAAGCACAGTCGTTGCTCGTCGTCGCTCAGACCGGCCAGGCCGTCCTCGTTCCAGCGGTAGGCGCGCGACCGGGCATGGTCGTGGGGCAGGTACTCCCATGCCGTGCCGCCCTCGCTGTAGTCCTCCCGCACGGTGCCCCAGGCCCGCTCGGAGAGGTACGGGCCCCAGCGCCGCCACGCCGCGTCGTCGTCGGCGATGCGGCCGTGCTCGACCGTGGTGTTCATCTCTCACTCACCCCGACACGTCGTGGCCGGCCAGGCGGCTGGTCAGGTGCTCCGCGACCCGCAGCGCGTTGGCGACGATCGTCAACGTCGGGTTCACCGCGGAGCTCGACACGAAGAAGCTGGAGTCGACGACGTAGACGTTGTCCACGTCGTGCATCCGGCAGTTGACGTCGAGCGCCGAGGTGGCCGGGTCGTGCCCGAATCGGACGGTGCCGTTCTGGTGGGCGACGCCGTTGATCCCCAACCGGCCACCCAGGTAGTGCTGTGCGAACACGACGTCCTCGCGACACTGCATCGTCTCCAGCAAGCTCTTGAACTTGGCGATCAGCCGGTCGTGCGCTTCCAGGTTGGTCGGGGTGTACTCGAGGCGGATGCTGCCGTCGGGTCCGGCGACGACCCGGTTGTCCCACCGGGCGATGTCCTCGGTCGTGATCCAGAAGTCGAGCGAGTGCCGACCGAGCTCCTCGGGGTCGCCGGCCTCGCCCCTGGGGTCGTTCAGCCGGATCGTGTCTGCGTCGCTGCGGCCCAGCATCTGCATGGCGCCGAGCGGGAACTCCCAGTCGCCGTCGCCGTAGTAGTAGTCGTTCACGCCAAGGGTCTTCTGGAAGACGGTCGTGTTCGGGAACTTCGAGAAGGCGGTGAGCGCGGAGTTGTTGTGCAGCATCAGGTGCCGGCCGACGACGCCAGAGCTGTTGCCCAGCCCGTCGGGGTGGTGCTGGTTGGCGGAGCGCAGGAGCAGTGCGGCGGAGTTGATGGCGCCGGCCGACACGACGACGACATCGGCCGTGTACCTCTCGTGCTCGCCATTGCGCTCCACCACGATCTCCGAGACGTGCCGCCCGTCGGGCGTCGTGTCCAGCCGGGCGACGTAGGCGTTGGTGCGCAGCGTCACGTTCGGGTACTCGAGCGCCGGCTCGACGCACACCACTTGGGCGTCGGCCTTGGCGTAGACGAGGCAGGGGAACCCGTCGCAGGTGTCGCAGCGGATGCACGGGCTGTGGACGGGATCGTCCTCGTCGATCATGATCCCGAGCGGCAGGTGGAACGGGTGCAGGCCGGCCGATGCCAGGTCGGCGGACAGCTGCTCCACGCGCGGCTCGTGGCTCATCGCCGGGTACGGCAACGGACCGGTCGTCCACGGCTCGAGCGGGTCGACCTTGCGTTCGCCGTGCACGTGGTAGAGGTGCTCGGCCTGCGTGTAGTACGGCTCGAGGTCGGCGTAGGAGATCGGCCACGCCTCGGAGCAGCCGTCGACATGGCGGACCTCGGCGAAGTCTCGCTCGCGCTTGCGGAACAGCACGGCGCCGTACATCTTGGTGTTGCCACCCACGTAGTAGTGCTGCTTGGGGAGGAACTCCCCGCCCGCCGTGTCGGTCCAGTTGCCGCTGTTGCGGTAGCGGTGCTTGACCCACACCTCGGTGGCGTCCCAGTTCTGCTTCTCCCGGCGGATGAAGTCGCCCCGCTCGAGGATGAGGATGCGCCGGCCCGTCGGAGCCAGGGCGTGGGCCAGGGTGCCGCCGCCGGCCCCGGACCCGATGATGACGACGTCGAAGTGCTCAGACATTGCCTGTCTCCGTTCAGATGATGGCGAGTGGTGCGACCCAGGCGCCGGTGGCGCCGCGCAGCTTGGGGTGGGCGATCACGAGCAGGAACTCGCGGATGCCGTCGGCGGCGAGCTCGGCCAGGTTCAGGTTCTCGACGACGATGACGCCGTCGCGGGTGTTGAGCGTCTGGGGGACGACGAAGGGCTGCCCGGGATCTTCGGCTGGGACCGGCCCGTAGCTCCACGTGTCAC
>JACCUL010000149.1 GCA_013811855.1 Acidimicrobiia bacterium | reverse complement strand
TTCACCGTGCTCTTCGCCATCCCGCGGATGTCCGGCTGGCTGGCCCACTGGCACGAGCTGCTCGACGACAAGGACCAGAAGATCTCCCGGCCCCGCCAGTGGTACACCGGCGTCGACGAGCGCCAGTACGTCGCCCTCGGCGACCGCTGACGCGTTCGCCGCGGCCACCCCGGAACGGTTCGACCCCGGCCTCGTCTTTCTGGCGCGCCGCGACCGCCGCGCTATGGTGGGCGCCCTGCGGGCGGGACTCCGCTGTCGCAACGACGCAACAACATGGAGGTTTGCCACATGGGGGCTGCTGTACGAAGGAAGGCGACGCGACGCGCGCTCGCCGCGCTCGCGCTGCCGGGTCTCGTCCTGGTCGTCTCCGACCCGGTCGATGCCGGATCCGGCTCGGCGGTCGGTTCGATGGCGCCTTCGCGCGCCGTCGGGGCCGGCGAGATCGTCGAGGGGTCCTACATCGTCATGCTGACGGCCGACCCCGTCGTCACCTACGAGGGTGGCGAACCGGGTCTCGCCGCGACGGCACCGGCGACCGGCTCCGCGGTCGACGCCGACGACCCCGACGTGCAGGAGTACGTCGACTTTCTCGAGGCCGAGCAGGATGCCGTCCTCGACGCGGTCGGTATCTCGGCGAACGCCCAGGGCTCCACGTACACCTACGCCCTCAACGGCTTCGAGGCCCAACTGACCGATGACCAGGTCGAGAACCTGGCTCGCCAGCCGGGCGTCATGCGCATCGTGCCCAACGAGATCCGCCAGGTCGACACCGACGCCTCGCCGCGCTTCCTCGGCCTCACCCGCCCGGCGGGACCATGGGCCCAAGGGATCACGGGCGAGGACGTCGTCGTCGGCGTCATCGACACCGGCATCTGGCCCGAGCATCCCTCGTTCGCCGACGACGGCTCCTACGCCCCGCTCGACGGCTACACCGACCTGCCGTGCGAGTTCGGGCGGACCGCCTACAACCCCGACGACGCCCGCTTCCGCTGCAACAACAAGCTGCTCGGCGCCTACGACATGCGCGCCGCGTACAAGGCGGAGATCGGCCCCGAGACGTACAACTCGGCTCGCGACTACGACGGCCACGGCACCCACACGGCGTCGACGGCCATCGGCAACCGCAACGTCGTCGCCACCATCTTCGGCCTCAACCGCGGCATGGTGAGCGGCATCGCGCCGCGGGCCCGCGTCATCGCCTACTCGGTCTGCGGTGAGCAGGGGTGCTTCAACTCCGACACCGTCGACGCCATCGACCAGGCCGTCGCCGACGCCGTGCAGGTCATCAACTACTCGATCGGCGGCGGCGCCTCCGTCAGCGGTCCCGACGAACTGGCCTTCCTGCTGGCGGCCGACGCTGGCGTGTGGGTGGCCGCCTCGGCCGGCAACAGCGGTCCCGGTGCGTCGACCATTGGTGGCCCGTCCTCGGCCCCGTGGGTCACGTCCGTCGGCGCCAACACGCACGACCGGGCCTTCGCCAACAAGGTCCGCCTCAACGACGGCACGTTCATCCCCGGCGTCAGCCTCACCGAGAGCACCAACGCCCGCCTGCCGCTCGTCGACGCCGAGGACCTCGGCAACGAGCTGTGCGAGTCGACGGAGCCGTTCAGCGCCGACATCACCGACAAGATCGTCCTCTGCCTGCGCGGCGGCAACGCCCGCGTCGACAAGAGCTACGCCGTGTACCTCAACGGCGGCGCCGGGATGGTCCTGTACAACCCGACCGACGTGCAGGCGCTCGTCACCGACAACCACTGGGTGCCGTCGTCGCACATCAATTACTCGAACGGCCTCGTGGTCAAGGCCTACATCGACGCCGCCGGCGCCGACGCACGGGCCAACATCACCAAGGGCGTCATCAAGTCGGCGCAGGGTTCGGTGATGGCCGACTTCTCGTCCCGTGGCCCCAACCCGGCCGCCGCCGACATCATCAAGCCCGATGTCACCGCTCCTGGCATCAGCATCCTCGCCGGCAACACGCCGACGCCGACGGCGGGCCGTCCCGGCCAGCTGTTCCAGGCCATCTCGGGCACGTCGATGTCCAGCCCGCACACGGCTGGCACGTTCGCGCTCCTGCGTCAGGCCCATCCGGACTGGACGGCGGCGATGGCCAAGTCGGCTCTCATGACCACGGCCCGCCAGGACGTCGTCAAGGAGGACACCACCACGGCGGCCGACCCGTTCGACATGGGCGCCGGGCACATCAAGCCCGGACCGGCGAGAAAGCACCGGTCTCTGTACGACCCGGGCCTCGTCTACGACGCCGGCTTCTTGGACTACGCCGCCTTCCTGTGCTCGGCCGATCCGTCGGTCTTCGCCGACCCGGAGGGCACGTGCGCCTTCCTGGAGGGTCTCGGGTACTCGCTCGAGCCCACCGACTTGAACCTGGCGTCGATCGGCTCGAGCAACGTCCCGGGCACACGAACCGTCACCCGCACCGTGACCTCGGTGGCCGACCAGACGCGGTTCTTCCGTGCTCGGGTCAAGGAGCCAGAGGGCTTCTCCGTCACCGTGTCGCCGAACCACTTCACACTGGACCCCGGCGAGTCGCAGACCTTCACCGTCACGTTCACCAACCAGACGGCGTCGCTCGACACGTGGACCTTCGGTGCGTTGAAGTGGAAGAGCCCGTCGGGCTACCGCGTGCGCAGCCCGATCGCCGTCCGCGCCTCGGAGTTCGAGGCCCCGGAAGCCGTGTCGGGTGAGGGCACCGAAGGCTCGGTCGAGATCCCGGTGTTCTTCGGTTACACCGGCGACTACACCGCGGGCGCCCACGGTCCCGTGGCCGCCGAGCACAACCTCGGCACGGTCGACCAGGACCCGGACCAGACGTTCGACCCGGCCGATCCCACGGGCACCACGGCGGTGCCCTTCACGTTGGCCGACACGGCGTACCTCCGGCTCGCCCTGACGACCGACGACCTCGATCCGCCGGACCCCAACATCGACCTCGACCTCTACCTCTACCGGGGGGACGAGCTGGTCGGTGCCTCGACCAGCGGTTCGACGGACGAGCTCATCGAGCTGTCTCTTCCCGAGGACGGCGACTACACGTTGTACGTCCACGGGTGGCAGACGGGCGGTGAGACAGTTGGGTTCGACGTCCGCTCCTGGTCGGTGCCAGGGACCCCGGATACCGGGGCCTTGACCATCGACTCGGCTCCGACCGAGGCCGTGCAGGGTGAGTCCGGCACGGTCGTGGCGAGCTGGAGCGGTCTCGACGCCGATGAGACGTACATCGGTGCCGTCTCGCACACGGGCGACTCGGGCTTGCTCGGGCTGACCTTGGTCGAGATCGCAACCTGACACTCACAACCCGGCGGCCGCCGTCTCCCCCCGTCTGGGATCAGGAGGCGGCGGCCGTTGGTCTTTTCTGGTTCTGACGAGGTCTGCGCAGGGTTTCCCTGACGAAGTCGCGTCCAGAACTGCCGGAGGTCAGCCTTGGACGGGGGGCTTCGGGTCGGCGCAGTACGTCGGCGGGTTGGTGGCGTCGCCGTGGTACTCGTAGCGGGTGCCGTCGAACTCGAGCACCACGAGCACGCCGTCGGTCAGCACCTGCAGATAACCCATCCCTTTGCGCGGGCACCCGAGGCTGGTGTCGGGCCAGGTGACCGACTCGGCCGAGACGACCCTGACATCGGCCGGGTCGACGTCCTTCCGCGCCGCCAGATCGGCGACCGCGGACTCGGTGGCTGACCGGCCCGACGGCGACGTGCTCGACGGCACGGAATCGAACACGATCGTCGGGTCGGTCGGCATCGTGGTGTCGGCCGGCGCCGTGGGGGGCGGTGCGGCGGCGTTGGTCGTGGGCGGCGCGGCGCCCTGGTCCTGCGTGGCGGGCGGGCCGATCAGCTCGGTATCATCGCCGTCGTTCTCGCCGCAGGCACCCATGGCGAAGGTCAGCCCGATGGCGGCGGGGAGCAGTGGGACGAGGCGTCGGTACACGGAGGGTTGGACGATCGACGCGGCCGGCGGGTTCCCCGTCCGGCCATCTTCTCCTGCAACCTGCGGTCGAGGGCGGCGAGGAAGTCCTCGGTGTTGAGGTAGGGCGCGTCGCGGGAGATCAGGAGGGCCAGGTCCTTGGTCATCTCGCCGGCCTCGACGGCCTCGATGCACACCTTCTCGAGCGTCTCGGCGAAACTCGTCACGTCCGGCGTGCCGTCGAGCTGGCCGCGGTGGGCCAGCGCCCGGGTCCAGGCGAAGATCGAGGCGATCGGGTTGGTCGAGGTGGGGTTGCCCTTCTGGTGCTCGCGGTAGTGGCGGGTGACCGTGCCGTGGGCGGCCTCGGCCTCGACGGTCTTGCCGTCCGGCGTCATGAGCACCGAGGTCATCAGGCCGAGCGACCCGAACCCCTGGGCGACGATGTCGCTTTGCACGTCGCCGTCGTAGTTCTTGCAGGCCCAGACGTAGCCGCCCTCCCACTTCAGCGCGGCGGCGACCATGTCGTCGATGAGGCGGTGCTCGTAGGTCAGCCCGGCGGCCGCGTAGTCGGCCTCGAACTCCTCGGCGAACACGGCGGCGAAGATGTCCTTGAACTCGCCGTCGTAGGCCTTGAGGATCGTGTTCTTGGTCGACAGGTAGACGGGGATGTTGCGGGCCAAGCCGTAGCGCAGCGACGCGCGGGCGAAGTCCCTGATCGAGTCGCGGAAGTTGTACATGCCGAGGGCGACGCCCCCGTCGGCGCCGAACGTGGCCACCTCCATCTCCATCGGCTCGCTCCCGTCAGCCGGCGTGTAGGTGATCGTGACGGTGCCGGCCCCTGGCACCTTGAAGTCGGTGGCCCGGTACTGGTCGCCGTGGGCGTGACGGCCGACGATGATCGGCTTGGTCCACCCCGGCACGAGGCGCGGGATGTTGGAGATGATGATCGGTTCACGGAAGATGACGCCGCCGAGGATGTTGCGGATCGTGCCGTTCGGCGAGCGCCACATCTTCTTCAGCCCGAACTCCTCGACCCGGGCCTCGTCGGGCGTGATGGTGGCGCACTTGACGGCGACGCCGTGGCGCTTGGCGGCCTCGGCCGAGTCGATGGTCACCTGGTCGTCGGTGGCGTCGCGGTGCTGGATCGACAAGTCGTAGTACTCGAGCTGGACGTCGAGGTACGGCAGGATGAGCTGGTCCTTGATGAAGGCCCAGATGATGCGGGTCATCTCGTCACCGTCCATCTCGACGACGGGGTTGACGACCTTGATCCTGCTCATGGCTCGGGAGCGCTCCTCACTTGTATCGAACTTGTAGGAGGGTAGCGCACTACCATCCCGCCGATGGAGTTCGCCTGGACCTCCGAGCAGGCGGCGCTGCGGGACCGGGCCCGGGAGGTCGCGGCCGACGCTGTCGCCCGCTTCGGCCGGGCCAACGACTCGTGGATCAACGGGTTCTCGGCCGAGTTCGCCAAGGAGCTGGGGGCGTTGGGCTGGATCGGCCTGACGTGGCCGACCGAGCACGGCGGCGGCGGCCGGCCGCCGGTCGACCGCCTGATCATCGGCGAGGAGCTGATCGCCGCCGGCGCGCCGATCGCCGGCATGTGGTTCGCCGACCGGCAGATGGGCCCGGCACTCATCGCGTACGGCCGACCCGACCAGCAAGCGGCATTCCTGCCCGGCATCCTGGCCGGCGAGACGGTGTGGTGCATCGGCATGTCGGAGCCCGAGGCGGGCAGCGACCTCGCCGGCCTGCGCACGACGGCTCGGCGCGACGGCGACGAGTGGGTCATCGACGGCCAGAAGATCTGGACCAGCTTCGCCGCCGTCGCCGACTACTGCTACCTGATCTGCCGCACGTCCGCCGACGGTCCGTCGCACCGAGGGATCAGCGAGATCGTCGTGGCGATGTCGACGCCCGGCATCGACGTCCGCCCGATCACCGACATGACGGCGAACCGCCACTTCTGCGAGGTGTTCTTCACCGACGTGCGGGTACCGGTCGCCAACCTCGTCGGCGTCGAGGGCAACGCGTTCAAGCAGACGATGGCCCAGTTGGAGCACGAGCGGGGCGGCATCGACCGGCTGGTGTCGAACCAGGCCCTCTACCGGTTGGCGCTCGAACGGGCCGACACGACGGACCCGCTCGTCCGCCAGGAGGTCGCTGCCATCGAGACGGCTTACCGCATCGGGCGCGTCCTCGTCATCCGCGAGGTGCTCACGCAGGCGCCGGCCGGGTTCTCGGCCGCCACCAAGTGCTTCTGCACCGAGCACGAGTGGCGCGTGGCCCAGTTCGTGGCGCGGGTGCTGGGCCCTGAGGCGACGTTGTGGACGGACATCTCGCGCGGGCTGGCGTACGCGTCCGGCTACACGATCATGGGCGGGACGTCGAACATCATGCGCAACATCCTCGGCGAGCGCGTCCTCGGCCTCCCCCGCGAGCCGCGCTAGGCGCCGGCGGAGACCATCACCAGCGCACCGAGGGCGAGGGTCAGCCCGACGACCTGGGGCCGCACCAGCCGCTCCTTGTCGATGACGGTCGCCAGCAGCACCGTCGTCGCCGGGTACAAGGACGTGACGACGGCGACCAGCGACAGCAGGCCCGTGCGGACCGCCACGAGGTAGCTGATGTTGGCGGTGACGGCCATCGCACCGGCCGCCACGGCGAGCCAAGCGGCGACGCGGTCGCGGGGCCGGCCGGGCTTCGTCGCCGCGAGGACGAGCGCCAGCACGGGCATCGTGACGAACTGCCCGATGACGATCGGCCACACGCCGCTGTCGTCGCTGGTCTCGTCGAGGAACACGAAGAGCAGGCCGAAGCCGACGCCGGCCACGACGGCGAGCACGATGGTGAGGTCGCGCCACCGTCGTCCCGCGGGCGGCGCGAAGGCCGTG
>JACCUL010000118.1 GCA_013811855.1 Acidimicrobiia bacterium | reverse complement strand
CGGCGGACCATCCGCATCGACCGGCAGCTCGTCACTATTGCGGGCGAGCCACCACGCCACGCACCGGTCAAGACGTCCTCGAGCGTAAGAACGATCCCCGTGCCTCAGGTCGTACTCGATGAGCTCGCCCGCCACCTCGAGCTCTACTCGCCAGGCCCGGGCGGGCTCATCTTCACCGACGGCAAGGCTGACCCGATCCGCCGGAACGCGCTCGGCCACCTGTGGCGCCGGGCGGCCGCCCGTGCCGGCGTGGAGGGCTTCACGCCGCACGATCTACGCCACTACGCCGCATCCGTGCTGATCGACCAGGGCGCCTCCGTGAAGGCCGTCCAGCGGCACCTGGGACATGGATCGGCGACGACAACGCTCGACACGTACGCCCACCTGTGGCCAGAGTCCGAGGAGGTCACACGACGGGCGCTCGAGGCGGGGCTAGAGCGCGTTGTGTCACGCGTGTGTCACAGCGAGGCGGCCGCGCCGCGCACGTAACGCTCTAGCTGGGTGTTTGTCCGTAGCCGGGGTCGCTGGGCCAGTTGCCGAAGAAGTGGCCAGCCTCGTGGGACACGATGTTGCCGACGGCGCGGCCGATGAAGCCGAGCCGGTAGCTGCCGGGCCCGATGTAGCTGTTCAACGACGGATCGCCGAACCCGGCGGGCGGGTCGCTCAGGATGTCGAGCAGCACCAGGGCCGACTCCTCGGTCCCGAAGTTGCCCGGGTCGATCGACTGGGCAATGCCGATGGTGGGGATCCCGGACTGGTCGATGGTGCCGCCGACGATGACCCGGCTGACGTTCGGGTCACCCCACCGGTCGGGGTCATCGCGGCTGTTGAGGATGCGCAGCTCGAAGTCGGGGTTGAGGCCGGCATCAAGCATGTCGCGACGGATGTTCTCGCGCACGGTGCGGACGATCCGGCCGATCAGCGGATCGAGCTGGCTGTTGGTCAACCCCCAGCGGCCGAGGAAGGCGCGCAGCGGGCTGAGCGTCCGCACGCCCGGTCCACCCCAGATGCCGGTGTTGACACGGGCTCCGTCGAAGTCCAGATACGGGTCTGGATCGGTCGTTCGGTTTCGAGCGGCGGCCGGTACGCCTCGACGGTGATGTCGTAGCGACCGTCGCCGCCTTCCACGCTGACGTAGTGCCAGCCGGACTCGTCGGCGACGTGCTCGGCGACGGCGTTGCCGCCGCCGGGCAGCGGCGACAGCGGGGAGTAGATGAAGGTGGCGTCCTGGCTCGACCCCATCACCTCGTCGCCCGACGGGTCGTAGATGGCGATGCGTGACGGAGCACCGGACACGGTCGTCCCGAGCACGTCGCCCTTGCGCAGGTTGATGGCGTAGAAGTCGCGATCCGCTTCGCCCACCGAGATCGTCACCTCGTACGGCCCTTCGCTGCCGAAGCCGAGCCCGCTGGCGGAGTCGTACGGGTCCGACTGGAACGTCCGGAACCCGGCGATGGCGACGGAGAAGCGGCCGTTGGCGGGCACGACGTACTCGATGTGGCTGTCGAGGGTGGCGCCGCTGTCGTCGTTGAACGCGACCTCCTCGCCAGCCGTGTTGAAGACCGAGATCATGGTGTCGAGCGAACCGCTCGGGGTGGCCGTGTCGACGGTGATCACGTCGCCGGCCACGGCGCGCACGCGGTAGTGGTCGAAGTCGCCGTTGCCCGTCCCCGCGCGGCCGTGCGGGCCGTCGCCGATCGTGCCGGTCGTGGTGATCCCGTCGCGGGTCGTCCCGATGCCCGTGTCACGGGCGAGGTGGATCGCCCCGTCGTTCTCCGTGTTCGGCGCGATCGAGTCGATCTCCACCTCCTCCGGCGACAGCGTGCCGAGGATCCGAGCGGCGTGCCTGGCCAACGTCCCGAGCCCGGGCACCGGCTGCGCGGTGGCGGGAGTGTCGTTGGAGCCCCGCGTCCCATCGGGTTCGTCCTCGTCGACGAGGATCGGCGACGCCAAGGCCCCGGCCCGCGCCTCGGCGCGTTCCTGGCTCTTCTGCGCGATGTACCTCCTCCACGACGCGAAATCCACGGCCGACGGGTCGGGGACGAGGGCGAGGGACGGGTTGGGACCGCGCGGCGCTTTCGCGGTCGAGCCGGTCTTGGCCGCGAGCTGCGCTCGATCGAACGCCTGCGCCTGTCGCTGTTGATGGTCCAGACCACCGACGGGTTGCGCGCCGGCCGCTGATCCGACGAGCGCCGTCACCAGTCCTGCGACTGCCACGACGATGGTGATCGCGTCCAGCGCGCCGTCGACGTCGAGCTCGAGCACGGAGCCCGTCGTTCCCACCGGGGCGTCGACGACCGGGTCTGTGCCCGAGTCGTTCGCGGCCCGCCCGCCGTACCCGAGCTGCGGGGAGGACTCCTCGCTCGAGCTCGATCCCGTCGGCCCGCCGAGCACGCTGCGTCTCTGCTTCCTCGACGCCAACGAGGCGGCGAAGCCGGGCGAGCTGACGTCGCACGAGGCCAGCACCTCGTCGGACGCCGCCAGCTCCTACGTCTACCGGACCAATCGGGACCGCTCCGTCGACGTGTTCGTTTCGAGCGACGGCCGTCGCGCCGGTCGGCCGTGGCAGGCCTTCCACTGCGCCGGCCTCGCCCCCGACAAGCGCCAGGTGTTCCAGCTTGTCGGCTGCGGCGACCCCGTCGACATCGACTGACGGCCGACTACTCTCCCACGCCACGGCGAGTGAGCGGGAGGGCGAGCGTGGTTCGACGGACGGTGGCGCGCGACGAGCCGATCCGTGTCGTGTCGGTGACGAGGCGATTGACCGTGGCCGGCGACGAGACTCGCCTCCTCAACACGGCCTTGGGGTTCCGTCCCGAGCGGGTGGAGCACACCGTGGTCGTCGTCAGTCCGACCGACGGCGCGGACGAGCGATGGACGGGCCCGATGCTCGAGACCTACCGCCGCGCCGGTGTCGATGTCGTCTCACTCGGCCTGCAGTTGCGCGGCCTGCGCGGCGCGCCCAACTTCGCCAGACTGCTCGTGCGCCTCACGCGCCTGCTCCGAGCGCGGCGCGCCCACGTGGTCGACGCCCGGCTCGGGGTGCCGACCACGTTCGGCCTCGTCGCCGCCAAGCTGGCGCGGATCCCCGTCGTCGTGTCCACGGCGTACTACCCGGGCATCTGGACCCCGCCGTTCAAGTACGTCATCGGCCAAGCCTGCATGTTCGGCGTCGACGCGCTGATCAGTGACGCCAGGGCCACGCTGGACGACTTCGCGCGGTGGCGGTGGAGTGATCGGGCGGAGCTCGTCCTGATCCCCAACGGCATCGCCGCGGCGACCAGCGATCTGTCGGTGCGCGAGGCTCGGCGGCGGCTGGGACTTGCCGACGATCCGTCCGTCACTGTGGTCGGGCAGGTCAGCAGGATCATCAACCGCAAGGGCTACGAGACGTTCCTCCATGCCGCTCGGCTCCTCGTCGACGGGGATCCGTCGCTGCAGTTCGTCGGCGTCGGGTTCGTGGCCGAGGACCGGGCCTACATCGAGTCACTCGAGGCGCTTCGGGCGCGACTGCGGCTCGACGACCACGTGCAGCTGCTGTCGTACCCCGGGCCGATCGGCGACGTGTACCGCGCCCTCGACGTGTTCACCCACCTGAGCACCGAGGACTCGTCGCCGATCGCGTTGCACGAGCGCATGTCCGTGGGACTGCCGACCGTCGTCACTGGGCTGCCCGGCAACCTGGAGATCGTCGAGGACGGCATCGATTGCCTCGTCGTGCCCGCTGACGACGCGCCGGCCGCAGCGGTGGCGATCCGGCGGCTGATCGATGACCCGGCGCTGGGCCGGCGGCTGGGCGCCGCGGCTCGGGCCCGCTACGAGCGGGACCATCGGCCGGAGGTGATGGCGGATGCGCACGAGGCGCTGTTCCGGCGACTCCTGGCGCCGAGAGACGGCGCCGGCTCAGCGCATGCCTGACACCAGGCGCCGGACCATGCGTCGGGCGAGCAGGGGTGCCGTTCGGATGCGCCGGTGCCACGGTGGCCGGATCACGCCGCGCCCCGCCCAGGCCGCGGTCGGGCCGCCGTCGTTGAGGAGAAGGTACGGCGCGTCGACGAGCGGGTCGTCGCAGGCACGGGCGAGGTACTCGACCACGTAGGCGTCGCGAACCGCCGTCGTCGTGTTGGGCGTCGTGTGGTGGAGCAGGAGCGACGAGAACACGACGACGTCTCCGGCGTCAGCTGCGATGCTGACCGGCTGGTGGGGCCCGTGCCGGGCGACGACCTGGTTGCCCTGCCGGCGATGACGCCGCCGGCCGCGACGATGGCTGCCGGGGTCGACCCACAACCCGCCGTGCGCGTCGTCCATGTCCGTGAGGGCGACCCACAGCTGGACGTGGGCGAAGGGCAGGTGGTTGTAGGCGTTGTCCTGGTGCCACGGGAACGCCGGCCCCCCAGGTCCCTTGATGACGCGCTGGTCCCAGCGGACCCACAGGTCGTGGCCGACGAGCGCCCGCAGCAGTCCGGCGATGCGTCGTTGGGTGACGAACTCGGCGACGTCGCCGCTGCTGCGGAACAGGTTGCTGGAGAACCGCATCCCGTCCCGATCGAGCCGGTGCGGCGATCGATCGCGCGGTGATGCCGCGTCCAGGGACCGCCTGAACGCGGCGATCGCGTCGGGGCCGAAGAAGCCGGGCAACGTCACGTACCCGTCGCGCTCGAACTGACCGCGCCGAGTCATACCGCACCTGCGAGCGCGACGACGACGTCGTCGACGTCGCCCTCGGTCATCTGGCCGAACATTGGCAAGGAGACGAGGCGGGAGCTGAGCTGGTCGGCGACCGGCAGCGGCTCGAACACGCAGCGCTCGCGGTACACCTGGTGACCCTGCAACGCCGGGAAGTGCACGCCGGATCCGACGTTCGCGTCGCGCAGGCGTCGCCGGGTCACGCCACGCTCCCAGTCGACCGGGAGCACGACGACGAACAGCTGCCACGCGTGGCGCCGACCCCCTCGCACGTCGAGCGGCACGACGGGGGAGTCGGCCAGGCGGCCGCGGTAGTGCTGGGCCAGCGCCTGCCGGCGATCGATCTCACCGTCGAGCCGCCGCAGCTGGTGGATGCCGATCGACGCCGCGATGTCGGTCAGGTTGTACTTGAAGCCCGACGCGACGGGGACCCAGTCACCGACCCCGTCGCGGCGGGCCCACGAATCCTGGTCGAGCCCGTGGTTACCGAGCAGGCGCACACGGTCGGCGAGATCGCGGTGCGCCGTCAGCAGGGCGCCCCCTTCGCCGGTCGTCACGTTCTTGGCGGCGTGGAAGCTGAAGCACGTCGCCGCGGTCCGCGCGTCGCCACCGATCGGTCGACCGCCGATCGTGGCCCCAGCGGCGTGTGCGGCGTCGTCGATCACGAGCACGCCGCGTTCCGCGGCGATCGAGATGATGGCGTCCATCTCGGCCGGCTGCCCCGCCATGTGGACGGGGATCACGGCCCGGCACCGCGACGAGATCGCCGCCGACAACGCCGCAGGATCAAGGTTGAGGGTGCCGGCCTCGACGTCCACGACGCGAGGTGTCGCACCACAGTGCAGGATGGCGTTCGCCGTCGCCGGGAACGTGATGGCCGGGACGACGACCTCGTCGCCGGGGCCGATCCCCGATGCGAGCAGTGCGAGGTGCAGAGCGGCCGTGCAACTGTTGAGCGCGACGACGTGGGCGGCCTGCGTTGCGGCGGCCAGGTCGGATTCGAAGCGGGCGACCTTCGGCCCCGTCGACAGCCATCCCGACCGCAGCGTGTCGATGACCTCGCGTTCCTCCTCCCGTCCGACGCTCGGGCGGGCGAGGGGCAGGAAGCTGGCGCGCATCAGGACGCGTCTCTGAGCGCCGGGCCAGCACGGGCCAGGGCGATCTCGTACACGGCTTCGATCGCGTCCGTCGTCGACTCCCAGTCGTAGCGTGCCAGCACGTGGCGGCGCGTCCGGTCCGCGCCGCGGTCGGCGGTCGCCAGGTCGGCGAGCGTGTCCGAGAGCGCAGCCGCCAGGGCGGCCTCCTCATCGGGCGGGACGAGCAACCGTCCGGGCGCCGAGTGGCACAGGATCTCGCGATGGGCCGGCACGTCAGAGGCGACGATCGGCACCCCGCAGCCGGCGGCGTCGAGCATCGACAGCGGCAGGCCTTCGACGACGGATGGGAGGCAGAACAGCGCAGCGTCCTCCCACCGGGCATCGAGTCCCGGTCCGTGGACGGTGCCGACGAGCTCGACCCGGCGGTCGCGCCGGGCGAGTGAGGCGACCTCGGTCGCGTGGCGGTCCGTGTACGACCCGTCGCCGACAATCACGAGGCGGGCGTCGCCGGGGACGGCGGCGAACGCCCGCACCAGCAGGTCGGCCCGCTTCTCCGGGACGAGACGCCCGACGAAGAGCACGGACGGCCGCCACCCCGGCGGGCGCGGTCGTCGTCGACGAGCGGCGATGGCGGACACGTTCGTCGAGACGCCGTTTCGCACGTGGACTGCCGGACACCCGTTGTTGGCGTAGATCGCAGCCATCCACGCGGCATCCGTGACCGTGACGTCGGGGACCCGTTCGCTCATCCAGCGGGCGGCCAACAACACGAGTTGGGCTGGTCGAGCCCACTTCGAACGTTGGTCGTCGAGGCCGTGGACGGTCAGGACGACCTTGGCGCGCGATCCCCACCTGGTGACCGGCGCCACGATCCCCGGCCCGATCGAGTGGTAGTGGACGACGTCGAACTCGCCGGTGAGGGCGTGCATCGCCGACAGCGCGGTGTGGCTGATCGTCTCCAGGTGCTTCGTGCGCACCGAGGCCACGTGGCGCACCTCCATGCCGCGGCACGACGATCGGCGAGCGCCGTCGGGCGACGGGTTGCGGACGAATGCCGTCACGTCGTGGCCCCGCTCGACGAGACGAGCACCGAGCTCCTCGACGTGCCGCTCCACACCGCCGGTGGACGCCGGCAGCGCGCGCAGGCCGATCATGGCAACACGCAGGCCCCCCGCCCCCGACATCGCCCTGACTATAGTTCGGCCGCCAGGGAGGGGCGGGAGCGTGGAAGGGACCACCATCGCGGTGATCGGGGGCGGCCCGTGGCTGCCTCGCCTGGTCGACGAGATGCACCGTCAGCTGCCCGCGTCGGAGGATGGATTGCGCTGGCGGTTCTGCGCCCGTGACGGGGCGCGCCTGGCGGTCGTCGTCGAGCACATCAGGCGGCGGCTCACGGCACGCGGTCGCACCTGGCCGGTCGAGGCCACGACCTCGTTGGCCGACGCCGTCGAGGCGGCCGACATCGTCGTGCTGATGGTGCGGGTCGGCGGCGGCGCGGCGCGGCGACACGACGAGACATTCCCGATCGTCTACGGGTTGGCGGGCGACGAGGGGCTCGGGCCGGGCGGGTTCGCCAACGCCTGGCGCACCGTCCCGTTCGTGCGCCGCTTCGCCGCCACCGTCCGCGAGCGGTCGCCGGGCGCTCGGGTCCTGAACCTGGTGGCTCCGCTCGGCATCACGACGCGGTGCCTCGTCGACGCTGGTGTGGACGCCGTCGGGCTGTGCGAGCTCCCGATCGTCGTTCGGCGCCGGCTCGATGAACGCCTCGTGCTCGATGGCGTCGCGCCCTCACTGGCGTACCTCGGCCTCAACCACCTCGGCTGGTTCTGGCCGACCGACGACGGCACTCGCGAGGCGGTGTTCGAGCGGCGAGTCCTCGACGTCGACGACGACGTCCTGGCGGCGTACGGCGCGATCCCGCTGCCGTACTTCGACAAGCTGTTCCGACGGCGTCCGGTTCCCGACGCGCCGGCGCGCGCCGACGAGCTCGCCGCGCTGGCCGACGGGCTGGTGCGGGCGTACACCGCCGACCCGGGGCTGGACACGGAGCTGCTCGACCGTCGGCCGATGCCGTGGTTCGACGAGAGCGTGGTGCCCGTCGTCCGATCGGTCGTCCAGCGGCGCACGCAGCGTGCCGTCGTCGACGTGCCCAACACGACGTCGGACGGCGAGTTAGCCGTCGGCATCCTCCCGCCGCGCTCGGTGGTCGAGGTGTTCGCTTCTTTCCACGGTGACGGCCGTCTCGCACTTGACGTGCCGTCCGATCCGCCGGCGCCGGTGCGCAGCTTCCTGACGAGACTGGCCGAGGCCGAGGGGCTGGCCTACGGCGCCGCCCACGACCGGGATCGCGATCTCATGGCTGCGGCCCTGGCGGCCCATCCGCTCGACCTGGACCGGCCGACGGTGGCGGCGCTCCTCCCCCACATCTGTCAGGACGCGGTGGCGTCGCCGGTGTCGTTCACCGGAGCACACCCGTCGTCGCCAGGGACGCCAGCGTCGGGAAGCGATCGGGGTCGGCAGCCACCATGACCTCCGCCCGCTGGCGCGCCGCGAGGTCGTTGACATCGATCCACGGCGCGTCGTGCGGGAACGACGCGACGTGCGCTCCGGAGGTGAGGAGCCCGTTGACGAAGTCGGCCAGCATCACGAAGCGCGGCGGCCGCAGCTCGTCGCGGGCGGCTGGCGCCAGCACGCAGACCGCGCTGCTCACCGTGAACGTCGCCGTCGGCTTCTCGTCGTACGCCCGGACGCGCCCGTGGACGTCGGCGACGACGCGCCCGAACGGCATCGTGAACGCTTCGCGGTGCACGCCGATGGTCATCGCGGCGTCCCCGCCGACGTGGTGCTCGACGACTCGCCGCAGGTCGAGCGCGGTCACGTTGTCGGCGTTCACGACGACGACGTGGTCCTCGTCCTTGCCGACGATGCCGGCGACACCGAGCGAACCCAGCGGCCGGTCCTCCTGAACGAGGCCGAGGGTGCCGCCCACGGCCCGGACCCGGGCGGCTGCGCCGTCGACGAACCGGGCGATGTCCTCGTGCCCGCGTGATGCGGCCACGGTCACGTCGCGGACCCCGGCCCGCACCAACGCCGCGATGTTGCGCTCGAGCACGCTGACCCCGCCGACGGCGACGAGAGGCTTGGGCTCCTGGGCGCCCGACGCCCGCATCCGCGAACCGGCGCCCCCGGCCATCACCAGCCCGTGCATCGACGCCGGCCGCAACCCGTTGAGGCTCATTGTGCGGCGGCAGCCGGGGTGACCCGGACCTCGAAGACGAAGAGCCGGATCGGGGTGTCGCCGTCGTTGTCGAGGGCATGTTCCCCGCGTGGCGCGTTCCGGATGAGGTCGCCGGCGCGGACCCGGAACTCCACGCCGTCGCGGCGCATCGTGCCCGAGCCGTCGAGGACGAGGTAGTACTCCTCCTCGTCGGGGCCGTGCCGGTGCCGGCCGATCGAGGCGCCGGGTGGAACGACGGCGAGATCGACGAAGTTGCACTCGCCGTCCACGTCGTCATGGTCCAAGAGGCGGGCGAACTCGATCGTGCCGAACCCGCCGTGGGCGCACGTCGGCGAGCGCACGGCGTCGTTGATGTTCACCCGATCGAACCGGTCACCCGTCATGTCCGCCCTCCTGCCCGTCCGGCCGTGATCATAGGTCACGGCCCGACGGCCGGTCGCGGTGGACGACCCGTTCCGGCCGACCGCTCCGGCGGGGCCAGAATGCGGGCCGTGGACCTCGCCGTCCTGCGGGAGATCGAGCAGCGCCTCCTGTGGCTGGCCGTGCGGATGGTCGACCACGCCAACCGGCGCGAGCGGACGGCGATCAAGGTCGGCGGGCACCAGGCCTCGTCGGCGTCGATGGTCTCGATCATGACGGCCCTGTGGTTCGCCCACATCGACCGCCAGGACAAGGTGGCGATCAAGCCCCACGCCTCACCCGTGTACCACGCCATCAAGTACCTGACCGGCGAACTCGACCGGCGCTACCTGACCACGTTGCGCCAGCGCGGCGGGCTGCAGGCCTACCCGTCGCGCACGAAGGATCCCGACGTCGCCGACTTCTCGACTGGCTCCGTCGGCCTCGGTGCCGTCGCACCGCTGTTCAGCGCGCTGACCCGCCGCTACGTCGACGCCCACTTCGGTGCCCAGCCGGCGGCGCGGTTCATCGCCACCGTCGGCGACGCCGAGCTCGACGAGGGCAACGTCTGGGAGGCGATCGCTGAACCGGCGTGCGAGGGGCTGGCCAACTTCACGATGGTTGTCGACCTCAACCGCCAGAGCCTCGACCGGGTCGTCCCGGCGATCCAGGCCGGACGCCTGCGGTCGTTCTTCGCCGACGCCGGCTGGCACGCCGTGGAGGCCAAGTACGGGACGCGGTTGCAGGCGGCGTTCGCCGAACCCGGCGGGGACGCGCTGCAGCGACGCATCGACGAGATGTCCAACGAGGCATACCAGTCGCTGTTCGCGCTCGACGGCGCGGCGCTGCGGTCGAAGTTCCTCGACGGCGCCGATCCGGCCGTGGCCGGCGCCGCCACGCCGTATGCGGACGACGAGCTCAAGGCGCTCGTCACGGATCTCGGTGGACACGACCTCGCGGTGCTGATCGACGCGTTCCGCCAGTGCGACGCGGTGACCGATCGGCCGAGCGTCGTGTTCGCCTACACCGTCAAGGGCTGGGGCTTGCCGATCGCCGGCAACCCGATGAACCACTCGGCCAGCCTCTCGGAGGCGCAGATCGACGAGCTGCGCGAGCGCGTGGGGCTGAGCGCCGCCACCGAGTGGGACCGCTTCGATCCCGGCTCGGCCGCCGGGCGTCGCTGCGCCGCCGTCGGCGCCGAGATCAACAACCCCGGACCGGTGGCCCGGCCGGTCGCCGCCGTGCCGGCGTCCGCGCTGCCCGCGGTGGGCGCCGGTGCGGTGTCGACGCAGGAGGCGTTCGGCCGTGTCATGGCTCGGCTGGCCGACGTCGAGGACATGGCCGGGCTCGTCACCACGTCGCCCGACGTCTCCGTGTCGACCAACCTCGGCGGCTGGATCAACAAGGTCGGCGTCTTCGCACCCGACGAGCGCGCCGACCACGGCGCCCGCGAGCGCCTGCTGAAGTGGATCGAGACGCCGCGGGGACGCCACATCGAGCTCGGCATCTCGGAGATGAACCTGTTCCTCTTGCTCGGCCAGCTCGGCCTGAGCCACGATCATCATGGCCACCAACTGCTGCCCGTCGGCACGGTTTACGACCCGTTCGTTCTTCGTGGCCTCGACGCCCTGATCTACGGGCTGTACAACGGGTCGCGCTTCGTCGTCGTCGGCACGCCGTCGGGCGTGACGCTGGCCCCGGAGGGCGGCGCCCACCAATCGACGATCACACCGTCGGTCGGGTTGGAGTTGCCCGGCATCGTCGCCGCCGAAGCGGCATACGCGACGGAGGTCGACTGGCTCCTGTGCGCCGGCCTGCGGGCGCTCGGCGAACCGGACGGCGAGAGCCTGTACCTCCGCCTGTCGACCCGGCCGGTCGAGCAGGCCCCGTTCGCCGCCGCTGTCGACCGGATCGGCGAGGACGAGCTGCGTCGCCAGGTCGTCGCCGGCGGCTACGTGCTGCGGACGACGGAGTCGACCGATCGCGACCGCGTCACCATCGTCACCACGGGCGCCAGCGTGCCCGAGGCGCTCGCCGCCGCCGAGGTGCTCGAGGCCGAGGGCGTCGCCGCCCCGGTGGTGCACCTGACGAGCCCCGACCGGGCGTTCCGCAGCTGGCAGCGGGCCACGGCCAGAGCGACGATGACGGCCACGTCGCCAGGACCGTCGAGCCTGCTCCACGAGCTGATCTCGCCACGAGAGCGCGGCGCGCCGATCGTCAGCGTGCACGACGCGTCGAGCCACTCGCTGGCCTGGATCGGCAGCGCCCTCGGCACGCGCCAGGTGGCGCTCGGCGTCGACCGCTTCGGGGAGTCGGGCACCATCGACGACCTCCACGAGCTCTGCGGCATCTCGGCCGGTCACGTCGTCAACGGCGCGCTCGTGGCGCTCGCCGGGGGGTGACGGCGCCGGCGGTCAGTTCCTGGCGTCGGGTTCGAGGACGACGAGCGGGATCTCGCGCTCCGTGCGCTGCTGGTACGACGAGTACCCCCGATAGGCCGCGACGACGCGTGGCCACATCTCGGCCCTCTCCTCGGCGGTCGACGGACGCGCCGTCATCGGCCGCGTCGTCCCGTTCCTGGTGACCTCCACGGCAGGGTGGGCGAGCAGGTTCTGGTACCAGTCGGGATGGCGATCGTCGCCCCCCTTCGACGCCACGACCACGAGCGTGTCGCCATCGACGATCGGCGCCGTGAGCATCGTCGAGCGGCGTCGCCCGCTGCGCCGGCCCGTCGTGTGGAGCTGGACGGCCGGCATGTTCAGCACGTTCGAGCCGATCCGGCCGCGGGACACGGCGAGCACAGCCCGGTGGACACCGTTCATGCTCTTGAGGAACAGGTCGGCGGCGGTCTGACGGAGGGTCATGGAGCCGATGGTAGAGGCGCGCCGGCCCCTTGACGGAGGCCCACCGGAGGTCGATCATCGACACGTGGTCAGCGTGTCGCCCACGTTCGATCTGGGGCTGGTCGGGCGTCCTCGGTCGGCTCAGCTCCCGAGCTAGGTTCGCTGGTCGTGGGGAAGCTGTGCGAGCGTCCCGGCTGCTCGGAGCCGGCGGCCATGTCATACGGCTTCGACGTCGATCGCCTGCTCGTGTGGGTGGCTCGGCGGGAACCCGACAGCGACCCGTGGCGCGCCGGCTCGCTGTGCACGCGCCACGCCGACGCCATGGTCGTGCCGATCGGGTGGACGCTCGACGACCGCCGCGACACCCGGCCCCGTCTGTTCCGCACGAAGGGCGCCGAGTTGGCCGAGCGCTCACGGCGACGCGTGGCGACGCCGCGCGCCGCCGACGGGCGCTTCCGCTCGCGCACTGCGCTCGACGACCCCCCGGCGCCCGAGGCGTCCGAGGTCGCGACGACGACGCAATTGGCGTTGGACGCCGAGGCGGAGGAACGCACCGTCGCCGCCGTCACCGGCGAGGTGACCGACCCGGCCGATCCGGATGCCACGGTCGCCATCCCGTGGATCCCGACGGTTCTCGACGACGATCTCGGCGGCCTGCTCGCGGCCGAGTCCCCGCTGCTGGCCCGGGCGTTCCGGGGCCGGGAGCGTCGGCACTGAAGCCCGGCCGGCCATCCGATGCACACGTCCGCCGAGCTCGTCGTCGACGACGCCACCACGGCCGAGCTGTTCGAGCACGTCGCCACGCTCGACCGCTACCCCCCGTGGATGCGCCTCGTCCACCGGGTCGAGCCGGCCGAACCGGACGGGGGACGCCCGGCGTGGTGGGTCGAGCTCCGTGGACGGATCGGGCCGTTCGCCCGGTCGAAGCGCCTGCGCATGGTGCGCACCCTCCACGAGCCGGGGGAGCGGGTCCGCTTCGAGCGGGCCGAGTACGACGAGCGGGACCACGCCGCGTGGACGTTGACGGCCACCGTCGCCGACGTGCCCGGCGGGGCCCGCGTGGTGACCGATCTGGAGTACACCGGATCGGTCTGGATCGGCGGCGCGCTGCGCCGCGTGCTCGACGACGAGATCCGCCGCGGCCGGGGCCTGCTCACCGAGCTCGTGGTGAGCGGGCGAACGCGCTGAAGCGGCCGTCCGATCGGCGTGTCACGTCGAAGGCCAGTCCGAAGGTGTCGCCAAGGTGCGCGGCGGTCAGCGCGTCCTCGATCGGTCCGGCGACGAGGACCCGGCCCTCCCGCAGGAGCAGGCAGTGGGTCATCGACGGCGGAACGTCCTCGACGTGGTGCGTCACGAGCACGAGCGCGGGCGCGTCGGCGTCGCCGGCCAGGTCGTCCAGCGCGGTCACGAGCTGCTCGCGGCCGCCGAGATCGAGGTTGGCCGCCGGCTCATCGAGCAGCACGACGTCCGGGTCGTTCATCAGCGTCCGGGCCAGGAGCACCCGTTGGCGCTCGCCCGACGACAGCGAGCCGAGTGGCCGGCCGGCGAAGTGGCCGACGCCCATCCGGTCGAGGCACGCCAGGGCCTGTTCGTCGTCCTCGGTCGTGTACCGGTGCCACCACGGCTCGAGGGCGGCGAAGCGGGCCGTGCGCACGGCGTCGAGCGCCACCAGCTCGGACCGCAGCTGCTCGGCGAGCGCGGCGGAGGCGAACCCGATGCGCCGGCGGAGCACCCGGACGTCGGTCAAACCGAGCTGTTGGCCGAGCACGCGCACCGTGCCAGTGGTCGGGTGCTCGTACAGCGCGGCGATCCGCAGCAGCGAGGTCTTGCCGCTCCCGTTGGCACCGAGGACGAGCCACCGCTCGTGGCGCTCGACGCGCAACGTGACGTGATCGAGGATCGCCGTGCCGTCCCGGTTCATCGAGACGTCGTCGAGGTCGAGCGGCGGTTCGGGCACGGCGCCAGGTTGGGGGACCGTCGGCGATCGACGTGAGACCGAAGCCTGATCGTCACACGACTGCAACACGGGCTATGCTCGCCGCCTGTGATCGGCCGCCGCCCCGGGTACGGCGCCCTCATCGTCGCATTGCTCTCCGTGATCGTCATCACCGGCGCCGTGCCGGTGGTGGCGGGCACGGAGGAGGATGCGGCCCAGCGGGCTGCGGACGAGATCGCCGCGGCGCGCGGCCGGGCCAACGCGGCGGCGGCGGCGTTCGCCGACGCCGAGACCGAGCTGTCACAGCTCAGCGACCGGGCCGAGGATCTGCAGCGCGACGAGGCCCGGTTGGAACGGGAGGTCGTCGGGCTGCGATCACAGGTCGAACAGGTCGCCCTCAACCGCTACATGTCCAGCGGGACGAATGGGATCCCCCTGCTCACGGGCTACGGCGACCCGAGCGATCAGCTCCAGGCGGCGATGCTGACGAGCATCGTCACGGAGTCGTCGGCCGACGCCATCGACCAGTTCGCCGTCGCCCAGTCAGAGCTGGAGGCGACGCAGCAGGACGTGGCCACCAACCGGACCGCCCTCCAGGACCAGCAGGAGGAGCTGACGGCGCTCCAGCAGGCGGCCCTGGACGAGGTGGCGCGGCTGCAGGAGGTCGAGGCCGAGCGCCTCGCGGACGAGCGGGTCCAGCAGCTGCTGCTCGAGCGTCAGCGTCGGGAGCTGGACGAGGAGCGCCAGCGCCAGATCGAGGAGTCCGAGACCACCACGACGACCATCGCGCCCGACCTCGGCGCCGACCCGCCCGATGCGACGGATCCACCGGACCAGGCGGATCCACCGGACCCGACCGATCCGCCCGTCCCGACCGATCCGCCGGACGCCGGTGACCCGCCACCGGTGACGAC
>JACCUL010000117.1 GCA_013811855.1 Acidimicrobiia bacterium | reverse complement strand
GCCCGGCACCGGCGACGGGACGATCCCGCCGGCGTCGTCGAGCAGGCCGTCGGGGTTCGACTCGCCGTAGATCACGGCGTCGACCTGGGCCCCGGTGCAGTCCAGGAGGCGGATGCCGTCGGCGTTGGAGGTGGCGTTGCCGAGGGAGAACTCGGCCGTCACGGTCGCCGGGGAGAGCGCCCCGCCGACCACGAGGAACCCCCCGGCCGGGATCGTCGTCCCGCCGGGCAGCACCGCGTCGGGATCGCCCCACACCGACGTGGCGGTGTCGATGCCCCAGCCCGAGACGTCCGCCGCGGCGGTGCCGCTGTTGTACAGCTCGACCCACTCCGCGCTCGTGTCGGTCGAGGTCGGGTTCGGGACGAACTCGTTCAGCACGACGGTCCCGGTGGAGGCCACGCAGACCACGGCCGCCACGGTCGGGTTGCTCGCGCCGGGGGTCGGCAGCTCCTGCTCGGCGAAGTCCAGCCCTGAGGCGTCGGTGTCGTAGCCGTCGGAGAGGCGCTGCAGCGACGAGCCGCCGCTCACGCCGGGCGCGAGGCTCGTGGCGGGCGCGAGGGAGTCGTCCACGAGGCCGTCGGTGTTCGCGTCGCCGTAGATCACGGTGTCGGCCGGGAAGCCCGAGCAGTCCACGAGGCGGACGCCGTCGCCACTATTGCTCGCGTTGCCCATCCCGAGCGTCGCCACGAAATCGGTGTTCGCGACGAGGTCTTCGCCGACGAGCAGGATCTCGCCCGGGGCGATCGACGTGCCGTCCGGGAACACGAACGCCGACCCGAAGCTCGACGTCGCCTTCTCGAGGGCCCAGCCCGACAGGTCGACGGTCGCCGCCCCGGCGTGGAACAGCTCGACCCACTCGAGCCCGGTGTCGCTGCTGTCGGGATCGTAGAGGAATTCGTTGATTTTCACGCCGGAGCCGACCGCGCCGCAATCCTCGAGCGGGGCGTCGTTGCCCGCACCCGGGGTCGGGAACGGCTCGACCGCGAAGTCCGCCGCGCTCGCGTCGGTGTCCACGCCGTCCGCGATCCGGGCGACCGACTCGCCGCCGCCGGGCTTCGGGGCGAGCGAGCTCGCCGCGGCCCCGGTGTCGTCGATCCAGCCGTCGCTGTTCGGGCTGCCGTAGACGACCGTGTCGACCACCGCGCCGTCGCAGTCCTCGACGCGCACGCCGTCGGCGCTCGAGCCGGCGTTTCCGAGCGACCAGCCCGGCGCGACGACGTCCACGTCGGCGATCGCCGTCTGTCCGACGACGAGGAACGCGCCCGGAGCCAGGACGGTGCCGGCGGGAAGCGTGCCGGTGCCCGAGAAGCTGCTCGTCCCCGCGGCGATCACCCACCCCGAGACGTCCACCGACGTGGCACCGGCGTTGTGCAGCTCGACCCACTCGTTGCCGTCGTCGGTGTCGTCCGGATCGGGGAGCAGCTCGTTGATCACCACCGCGGTGCCGGCAGCCGCGTCGTCGCAGGATCCGGGCGGGACGGGGCCAGCGCCGTTGCTCGCCCCGGGTGTCGGCGCGGCGATCTCCACGAAGTCGTCGCCGGAGCGATCGGTGTCGACGCCGGCCGCGGCCCGGCCGATGGACTCCGGGTCGGACGGCGCCGGCGCGAGGCTCACCGCCACCCCACCCGTGTCGTCGAACCACGGGTCGACCAGGTTGGGGGCTCCGTAGACCACCGTATCCACCACCGCGCCGTCGCAGTCGACGATCCGCACGGCGTCGGAGCTGGCGGACGCGTTGCCGAGCTCGAAGCCGGGCGCGAGCACGTCCACCACGCCGGCGATCAGCGTCTGCCCCACGACGAGGTAGCTCTCGGCGGGGACGACCGTGCCGGCGGGGATCACCCCGTCGGTGGAGTAGCTGCTCGTGCCGGACTCGATCGTCCAGCCGGAGACGTCGACCTCGACGAGACCCGGGTTGTAGAGCTCGATCCACTCCAATCCCGCGCCTTCGTTGCCCGGCGCGTCGCTGAGGATCTCGTTGATCACGGCGCCGCCCGCCGAGCAGGCGCCGACGGGCGGAGCGCCCCCCGTGTCGCCGGTGTCCGGCGGGATCGCCGGGTCGTTTGTCGCATCCGGCGTCGGGGTGGCGACCAGCGCGAAGTCCCCACCGCTCTGATCGGTGTCGACGCCGTCGGGGACGCGCGCGAGCGACTCGTCGTCGCCCGGGGTGGGGCCGAACGAAACGGCCACCGCGCCCGAGTCGTCGAGGAAGGCGTCGGTGTTGTTCGGTCCGTAGATTACCGTGTCCATCGGCACGCCGAACGCGTCGACGAGCCGGACGGCATCGCCCGACCCGCTGGCGGCGTTCGGCAGAGCGAGCGTGCCGGCGATCACGTCCACGCCGACGACGAGCACCTCGCCCACCCACAGCCGGTCCCCGGGGGCCAGGAT
>JACCUL010000111.1 GCA_013811855.1 Acidimicrobiia bacterium | reverse complement strand
ACGCCTATCAGGGCGACGGCCGCCACCGTCCACGCCGGTGCTCCGAGGTGGTCACCGAGGGTGAAGCCGACGAGGAGCCACACGACGACGGAGCATCCGATGACGAGGGCGTGTCGGTCGATCGAGGCGTCCACCGCCCGGACATGAGCCGCAGCACCGAACACCCCGCCGATACGCGAACCACCCGACGATCGTCGCCACGAGCGCCGGCGGGGCGGCGTGGACGAGGAAGTCGCCGACGCCGAGCTGGAGGCGTTCGCTCACGACGAGGTGGTGAGGTTCGAGACCGGCAACAAGGTCGACGCCAACGACGCCGTCAGGGCGGGAATGAACGCCAGCGCCAGCGAGTCGTCGCCGTGGCGCCGGGCGATGTGGACGTACAACGGCGTCAGCAGGATCACCGCGGCGTCGAGGTTGAACACGGCGGTCACGGCCGCCGCCACGACCCACCGGTGCAGGCGGAGATGCCGTCCACCACGGACGGCGATCGAGGCCGACGCGAAGAACCCGATGTCGTCCAGCGCGACCGCCAGCGGCACGGCGACGAGCAGGAAGGCCAATGGCGACGCCAACGCGGCGACGGCGTCACCCAGCGCCGCCAGCGGCACGACGCCGACCACGAGCGCCATCGCAGCCACCCCGAGCGCGATCACCGAAGCAGGCAGACGCTGCGGCGGGACGATGGTGCCGGCGACCCCGAGCACGAGCGCGCCGAGCTGCCAGGTCACGGTGGCGACGGTACCGACGGCGCGGTCAGGCCGAACAGGTGCTGGCGGTGCCCGGTCCAGCGCTTCTGCGTCAGCGAACCTGCACGATTCGTGAAGGTTCGCTGACCCAGAACAACGACCGAGCGGCGCCCGTTCGACGGTACGGTGCAGGTCATGCCGGTGGCAGCGTCGGCGTTGGTGTCAGCAGCGGTCGAGCTGGCCGGCGCGTTCGATCGAGGCGGGCGCCTGCTCGCCGTCGGCGAGGGGCGCGCCGCAGCCGACGCCCGGCACATCGCCGTCGAGTTCCTCCACCCGGTCATCGTCGGCAAGCGCGCCCTTCCGGCGGCGGTCGGCGCCGACCGGGTCGGGACCGACGACATCGTCATCGCCGTCGCCTACGACGGCGCCGTCGTCCGGGGGTCGGTCGACATCGCCCTGGCCGATCACCCGGTCCCCGAGGCCCGCCACGTCGTCGAGCTGCCGGCGGGCGACGCGTTCGCCGCCAAGGAGGCGGCACTCGTCTCATACCACGTGCTGTGGGAGCTGGTCCACGTCTTCCTGGACGAGACCGTGAACGGACCCGGGGGCGACGCCGAGCTCGACGCCCTCTACCCGATGCTGTACCGCGCCGGCGAGATCACCGACGCCGCGATCGCCGCCGCGACCGCATCGACGGAGGACAAACTGGCCGAGACGGGGGCGGTGCGGTCGCGGACGTTGACCGACAACGCCGAGGCGATCGACGCCGCGGCCGGGATGCTGGGCGACGCGGCAACAGTGTTCACGTTCGGCAACGGGGGGAGCGCCACCGACGCCGCCGATCTGGCCTGGGCCCTCGGTCCGAAGGGCTGGGCGCTGTGCGACGACATCGCCACGGTGACGGCGCTGGCCAACGACGTGAGCTTCGACGTCGTGTTCGCCCGCCAGTTGGCGACGCTCGCCCGGCCAGGCGACGCCGTCGTCGCGCTCTCGACGAGCGGAACTTCGCCGAACATCCTGGCCGGGCTGCGCGAGGCGCAGCGACTGGGCCTCGGGACGATCGGGCTGGCCGGCTACGACGGTGGCGCGATGGCGACGGCCGGCCTAGACGCCTGTTGCGTGGTCGACTCCACGTCCATCCACCGCATCCAGGAGTCCTACGTCGCCGCCTACGACGAGATGATCCGCCGCGCCGGCCTGGTGCGCTCAGCCTGATCGACGAGCGCGGGCGGCGGCGACGACGGCCTGGCCGAGGCAGATGCCTCCGTCGTTGCACGGGACCTGGCGGTGGCGCAGCACGGTGAACTCGTCGGCCTCGAGCAGGCCTGTGACCTCGCGCAGCAGCACCACGTTGGCGAACACGCCTCCGCTCAACGCCACGCAGGCGAGACCGGTGGCGTCACGTACCCGCCGGCACATGACCGCCACGCCGGCCGCCAGGCCGTGGTGGAACCGGGCTGCGATCACGGGTGCGGCCACACCGGCCCGCACGTCGGCGAGCACGGCGGCGACGAGGTCGGCACCGACGAGCGTCGAGCCGGCCACCGCCATCGGATAGGTGCCGGCCTCGTCGGGGGCGACCACCGCCTCCAGCTCGATGGCCGCTTGGCCCTCGTAGTTGACGGTGCTGCGCACGCCGACCAGCGCCGCGACGGCGTCGAAGAGCCGCCCCACCGACGACGTCAGCGGCGAGCTCACGCCGGCTCGCACCATCGCCACGACGTCGTCCCAGTGCGGCACGGTGATCGGCGAGGCACCGGCCTCGCCGATCACGTCGAGGTACGACGCGGCCATGCGCCACGGCTCGTCGGCCGCGGCGTCACCGCCCGGCAACGGCACCGGGGCCAGCCACCCGACCCGCTCGAAGTCGGTGAGGTCGGCGACGAGGAACTCGCCGCCCCACACCGTGCCGTCGGTCCCGTAACCGGTACCGTCGAACGCCACGCCGATGACCGGTCCGGCGACACCGTTGTCGGCGAGGCACGAGGCGATGTGGCCGTGGTGGTGCTGGACCGCCACCGCCTCGATTCCCCGGTCCTCGGACAGCTCCAGCGCGTACGACGTCGAGAGGTAGTCGGGGTGCATGTCGTGGGCGACGATCGCCGGCGTGATCTCGAACAGGCGGCCGATGTGCTCGATGGTCTCGCAGAACGACCCGTACGCCTCGTAGTTCTTGAGATCGCCGATGTGGTGGGACACGAAGACCTGCCGGCCCCGCGCCAGGGCGATCGTCGACTTGAGCTCGGCGCCACACGCCAGCACGGGCACCGGGGTCGGCGATCCAACGGTGATCGGCGCTGGCGCGTACCCGCGGCTGCGCCGCAGCACGTACGGCGCCCCATCGACGGCCCTGACGACCGAGTCGTCGACGCGGATCCGGATCGGGCGGTCGTGGGTAAGGAAGCGATCGGCGATGGGGGTCAATCGGGTCCTGGCGTCGTCGTCGCGGTAGGCGATCGGCTCGTCGGACCGGTTGCCCGATGTGAGCACGATGGGCTCGCCGACGGCCGCCAGCAAGAGGTGGTGGAGCGGGGTGTACGGCAACATCACACCGAGCTCACGGCTGCCGGGTGCGATCGCCGACGCCACCGGCGCGCCGGGGCGGCGGGGCAGCAGCACGATCGGCCGCGCCGGCGACCGGAGTAGCTCTTGCGCCATGGCGTCGATGACGCAGATCCGCGCCGCCGCCGCGAGGTCGGCGGCCATCACGGCGAACGGCTTGTCCTCGCGATGCTTGCGTGCCCGCAGCCGGGTCACCGCCGGCTCGGACGACGCGAGCACGGCGAGGTGATAGCCGCCGAGGCCCTTGACCGCCACGACCTCTCCGGCCAGCACGGCGGCCGCCACCTTCTCGATCGGGGTGTCGAGCTGGGGTCCGCAGGCCGGGCAGCACACGGGCTGGGCGTGGTAGCGCCGGTCGAACGGATCCTCGTACTCGGCGCGGCAGGCGTCGCACATGAGGAACGACGCCATCGTCGTGTTCGGCCGGTCGTACGGGATCGTCGTCACGATCGTGTACCGAGGTCCGCAGTTGGTGCAGTTCGTGAAGGCGTACCCGTGCCGCCGATCGGTGGGGTCGCCGAGCTCGTCCAGGCAGTCGGCGCACGTCGCGACGTCGGGCGATACCAATGTGGCGGCCGGACCACCGACGCTGGGGCGGATCTCGAACCCGGCGCGGCCGAGCGGCGCCATGCCCTGGCCGGCGAACGAGTCGACGACGGCCAGCGGGGGCGCCCGGTCGACGACGGCGGCGGCGAACGAGGCGACCCGGTCGGGCGGACCTTCGATCTCGATCACCACCCCCTCGGCCGTGTTCGCGACGTACCCGGCGAGGTCGAGCTCGGCCGCCAGCTGGTGAACGTGGGGGCGGAACCCGACGCCCTGCACGATGCCGCCGACCGTGTATCGCTGCCTGACCAGCGGCGAATCCGGGTCAGCCACTATTCGAGGTCGGCATCGTCGCCCGCCGGCCCGTCGAGGATGACGTCGTAGCGCTTGAGGACGGCGGTGAGCAACGACTTCTCCTCGTCGACGGTCGCCATCCATGCCGCCAGCGCGGCGTGGCCGTCCTCGGTCACGGTGTAGACCTGCCGTGTCGACCCGGCGGCCGGGACCGCCTCGCATGATCGCAGCAGCCCGTCGCGCTTGAGATTGGCGAGGGCCCTGTACACGCTGGGCCGGTCGAACGGCCCGAACCCGAGGCGCGGAGGGAGTCGACGAGGCGGTATCCGTGGCGGGGTTCCTCCGCCAGGAGAAGGAGCAGGGCAGGGTAGAGGAAGTGCCTCGGTGCGGCCGTCGCGAACTGGCATCGCCGGACGCGCGTCGACTTCTTGACCATGCCCCTCACCCCCAAGTACGCGCGTTGCTAGCGTCCCTCACCGCGGCGAGTCAAGGCGGTGCGCTTCGTGACCGAGCGGAGGCGGCACGCCGGCGGGCGATCAGGATCGCTACCGATAGGTGGGAAATGCACCCATTTACGCAGTGGTTGACGGCGACAAAGATTTCCGGAACGCCATCCGTGCCGCCCACCTCTGGAGGTCTGCCGTGTCCGTGACCGAAGCTCCGCCGGACGAACTCGTCGTCCACGTGCTCTGGATCAATGCCGGCCTCAGCTGTGACGGTGACTCCGTCGCGCTGACCGCGGCGACCCAACCGAGCATCGAAGAGATCGCGCTCGGGGCCCTTCCCGGGCTGCCGAAGATCGCCGTCCACTGACCGCTGATCGACTTCGAGTGCGGCCCGACCGGCGGTGCCGACGACTTCCTCGAGTGGTTCTTCAAGGCCGACCGGGGCGAGCTCGAGCCGTTCGTGCTGGTGGTCGAGGGTTCGATCCCGAACGAGGCCATCAAGAGCGAGGGGTACTGGTGCGGGTTCGGGAACAACCCCGACACCGACCAGCCGATGACGACGAGCGAGTGGCTCGACCGCCT
>JACCUL010000078.1 GCA_013811855.1 Acidimicrobiia bacterium | reverse complement strand
ATCCGGCATGAGCGGCAGGCTATGCGGGCAGGCCGGCCTCCTATGCTGCCGCCGTGCCCGCGGTCCACCCCAGCTCATCGGCGCGCCATCGATGACGGCACCGCTGACGGCCGATCTGCTGGCCCGGGCGCCGAAGGCCCTGCTGCACGACCACCTCGACGGCGGGGTGCGGCCGGCCACCGTCGTGGAGCTGGCTTCGGAGTTCGGCTACGAGGGGCTGCCGACCACCGACATCACCGACCTCGCGGCGTGGTTCAACCAGGGCGCCAAGCGCAACGACCTCGTGCTGTACCTCGAGACGTTCGCCCACACCGTCGGCGTCATGCAGCACCGCGACGCCATCGAGCGGGTCGCCTTCGAGTGCGCCGAGGACCTCGCCGCCGACGGCGTCGTGTACGCCGAGGTGCGGATGGCGCCCGAGCTGTGCACGGAGGCCGGGCTCACGCTCGACGATGTGATGGAGGCCATCCTCGACGGCTTCCGACGCGGTTCGGACGGCACGGACCTCACGATCTACGCCATCGTCACGGCGATGCGCACGGCCGCCCGCAGCCTCGAGATCGCCGAGCTCGCCGTGCGCTGGCGGGACGCCGGCGCGGTCGGCTTCGACATCGCCGGCGCCGAGGCCGGCTTCCCGCCGACCCGCCACCTCGATGCCTTCCAGTACGTGATGCGGGCCAACTTCCACGCCACCATCCACGCCGGCGAGGCGTTCGGGCTGCCCAGCATCTGGGAGGCCGTGCAGTGGTGCGGCGCCGAGCGCCTCGGTCACGGCGTGCGCATCGTCGACGACATCGGCGGCCCGCCGGGCGCCGAGCGGCTCGGGCGCCTCGCCGCCTACGTGCGCGACACCCGCATCCCGCTCGAGCTGTGCCCGACGTCGAACGTCAACACCGGTGTGTGCGCGTCGATCGCCGACCACCCGATCGGCCTGCTGCGCAGGCTGCGCTTCCGCGTCACGCTGAACACCGACAACCGGCTGATGAGCGACACCTCGATGACGAACGAGATGGCCCAGCTCGTCGACGCCTTCGGCTGGGGGCTGGACGACCTCGAGTGGATGACCATCAACGGCGTCAAGAGCGCATTCGCCCCGTTCCCCGAGCGGCTGCGCATCATCAACGCCATCGTCAAGCCGCGCTACGCCCTCCTGCGCGCCGAGCTGGCCCTCGGCACGTCATAGAGCAGTTGTGAGATGGTTCGCCGATGACCACTGAGTCCGTCGTCGTCACGCTCGTCGACCACCCGCTCGTCGTCGACGCGCTGGCCAGGATCCGCGACCGCGACACGCCGAACGCGCTGTTCCGCCAGAACCTGGAGCGCATCGGCACGCTGCTGCTGGCGACGGCGACGGCGACGCTGCCGACCGTCGAGACCACGGTCACCACGCCGCTCACCGAGGCCCCGGCCCGCCGCCTGGCCGTCCAGCCGGTCGTGGTGCCGATCCTGCGGGCCGGGCTCGGCTTCGTCCACGCCGCCCAGGAGCTACTGCCCGACGCCGATGTCGGCTTCATCGGCATCAGCCGGGACGAGGCGACGTTCGCCCCCAAGCCGTACGTGAACAAGCTGCCCGAGACGCTGGCCGACCGACCGGTGATCGTCATCGACCCGATGCTGGCGACCGGCGGTTCGTTGATCCACACGTGCGAGCTGCTCGTCGAGCGCGATGCCCCGGTGCCGATCACCGTGGTGTGCGCGCTGTGCGCGCCCGAGGGCATCGACCGCCTCCGGGAGTCGGGCCTGACCCTGCACATCGTGACCGCCGCCATCGACGACCACCTCAACGACCACGCGTTCATCGTCCCCGGCCTCGGCGACGCGGGAGACCGCCAGTTCGGCCCGCCGGCCTGATCGTCAGCGGCCGTACGACTCGTAGTACGTGTCGTACTCGGTCCGCTCGTCCCGGTGCTGCTCGTCGAAGTCGGGCGCCGACTTGATCTGGTCCTTCGTCATCGATACGTAGACCTTGGAGTCCTCGGTATCGACGCGCTGCACCACCCCGGCCGGGATCATCCGCTTCTTGCCGAAGATCCAGAACCCAGTGTCGACGACGACGTATGCGTCGCCGGCCGTGTTGCTCGCCTCATCGATCTTGCCGATGCTGCCATCGGTGGCTTCGACGTCGTAGCCGACGAAGTCCTGGTCCGACCCGACATCGTCTGGATAGTCCCACATCGTCATTGTTCGCCTCTTCCTGTCGGTACGGTCGAGGTCGCGTGTACCCCCTCCGCCGGGGCGCCAAACCAGCCCGGCTCAGCGCACGGTGAGCAGCGGGGCCAGGGCGTCGAGAAAGGGGGTGGGGTCGGCGTCGACGGCTTCGCCGTAGAGCTTGACCTTGGGCTCGGTGCCGCTCGGGCGGACCTGCACGCGCACGCCGCCTTCGAGGGTGAGCCGCAACAGGTCGGCCTCCGGGTACGACTCGACGCCGATCACGGCGGCGCCGCCGAGCTCGGTCGGGGGGTCGGCCTCCAACGCCTTGACCCGCCGGGCCGCGGCGGCCGGGTCCATCGTGATCGACCGGTCGGCGATGCGGTGCCAGCCGTAGCGGGCGGTGATGTCGTCGAGCCGGGCCTGCAGCGTGGTGCCCTCGACGGCGGCGACGGCGGCCACCTCGGCCAGCATGACCGCGGCCGTGATGCCGTCCTTGTCCAACGGCCGTTCGGCCACGAGGTACCCGAGCGCCTGCTCGTAGCCGAACACGAACCGCTCGTCGGGGCGGTCGAGGATCGTGCGGCCGATCCACTTGAAGCCGGTGAACGTCTCGGCGCTGTGCACGCCGTGGTCGGCGGCCATCTCCGAGAGCAGCGACGACGACACGAGCGTCGTGACCACCAGCCGGTCGTCGCCCTCGGTGTGGCGCAGGATGTGGTCGGCCAGCAACCAACCGAGCTCGTCACCGCCGAGTCGCCGCCAGGAGCCGTCGGGCTGCGGGATCGCCGCCCCCAACCGGTCGGCGTCGGGATCGTTGGCGACGGCGAGCAGCGCGTCCTGCTCGGCGGCAAGCGCGATCACCAGGTCCATCGCCCCCGGCTCCTCCGGGTTCGGGAAGGCGACCGTCGGGAACGTCGGGTCCGGCGCGAACTGCTCGGCGACGACCACCACATCGTTGAACCCGGCGGCGGCGAACGCCCGGACCGCGACGTCGCCGCCGACGCCGTGCATCGGCGTGTAGACGACGGTCACGCCCGGCGCGTCCGGTCGCAGCCGGACGTCGGGGACGGCGGCGAGGTACCGCTCCAGCGGGTTGTCGCCGAGCCCTTCGATCAGCGGGTCGTCCTCGGCGGACAGCGCGACCGCGGTCGGATCGACCTCCGCGATGCGGGCCGATATGCCGGTGTCGTGGGGCGGCACGATCTGGGCGCCGTCGCCGAGGTACACCTTGTAGCCGTTGTCGGACGGCGGGTTGTGCGACGCCGTGACCACCACCGCGGCCGCCGCATCCAGGTCCGTGAGCGACCAGGCGATGACGGGTGTCGGCAGCGGGGCGGGCAGCACCAGGG